>JBDQKN010000036.1:0-12629 GCA_040263235.1 Ilumatobacteraceae bacterium | reverse complement strand
TCGGGGGCGAGTATGACGGTAGTTCCGCTTCGCCAGCCTCGACCGCGACGTTGATGGTGTCCGACCCTGATACCGGACACATCGGTGATCGACCCTAAGTCAGCGAGCATGGGCATCGTTCCAGAGATCACGGATAGCGACCTCAGGATCCGCGATCACATCGTGTCCGACCGAGGTGGTGAGGTCGAGGAGTTGAACACTTCTCTGTTCGTCCCACGAGGTCCAGCCCGGGTCGTGAGAGTTCGTAAAGTTTGCAACTGCGGTCGAGAACACTTCGGCGAGATCGACACGCTTTGGATCGTCACCAGTGAATAAAGAGACACCGGTGCGGTCGAGGTTGTTCAGAGCGAATGGGATATCGAGTGCGTGGCAACTGCCGAGAACCCCGCCGAAGACGGGGGTGGAGAAGGTGAACCAGTACATGAATGTTTCATGTCCGAGAGCACGCCGGGCGTCGGCGAGGTTGTGTGCCGGCCGGCGGAAGACGGCATCGGTTCGCATTGCTGAGTAGATCTGTCCGGGGCTGTGGTCCGCTCGGTGCCGCTGGTACTCGGCGATGGCAGCATTCGGATCCTGCCAGAGCGATGAGAATCGGCCTTCCAGTGCGGCGAGGTCCATCTGGGCGACCTGGGGATCGAACGCCGTGAAGAGGTGCATCTCGTCTCGCGTGGTTCCGATCATCAATGGTCGGGGGTCTGCTGCTGCTGCGTCTAAGACCGAGGCGGGAAGGTGCTGCCCGCCAGCGGTTGGAGAAAATGCGCTTAGCGCATCTGACGTATCTCCGAGGACGGTTCCTTGCGCTTCGAGCAGGTCTGGAGCACTCATCCCGGCGAGGTCGTCGAAATGGCCGACTCGAGCCGCATCAAGCAGTTCGGCGACCGTCTCGGCTGATCGCTGCTGGTTGCGAATCTGGGGAATAGAAGGGCTGAGAGCGATTGCTGCGTGGAAAAGACCAACGGTCTCTGGGGCTGCCATAAGCGCAACGACAGAACTGCCGCCGGCCGACTCGCCCATGATGGTCACCCTCGTCGGGTCACCACCGAACGCGCTGATCTCACGTTGGACCCATCGAAGCGATTCGAGCTGGTCGCCGATGCCGAGGTTGAGGTCACCGAGGAAGCCGAATGCTCCAAGCCGGTAGTTGATGGTGACAACGACCAGTTGTCGGTCTCTGGCCAGCCGTGTGCCGTCGTACCAGGGCACCGATCCAGCTCCATTGGTGAAGGCCCCGCCATGGATCCAGACGAGCACCGGGTGAGGCCCAGCCGATTCGGGGCGGAAGACATTGAGCGTTAGGCAGTCTTCAGATGTCGGTTGACTGCTCTCTCCGAGAAGCAACTCCATCGTTCCTGGCACCTGCAGCGACTGCGGGCCGTAGGCGGTTGCATCCCGTTGCCCGGACCACGACTCATGGTTCGGGGAAGCAGCGCGAAAACGCTCGGCTCTCGCATAGGTGATTCCCTTGAACACCTGCACACCATCTCGGTCGAGACCGAGGAGTTCGCCGCCTGAAACTGTCGCCGTCGGTGCGCTCACCCGGGTCAAGGTAGCGTGCCGCCCGTGTTGAGGCGCCGTCGGGGAGAGCGTGGGAGACCGTTGCGGTCGGTGATCGGACGACGCGCCGGCGAAGTCGTTCTTGACCTCTATGAGATTGGATCGCGCTGGGCCGCCATTGGTCCCGACACCCGCCGCGGCCGGGCTTTCGGCGCATTCGGTGCCGGAAGCATCGTGTGCTTTCCTCCGGGAACGATCATGAACGAGGGGTTCATCCACATCGGAGAGGGAACGATGATTGGTCCCCAGGTGGCGCTCTCTGCGGGAATGGTGCCTGGACAAGACTGTGTGGTCAACCCGGTAGTTCGTATCGGAGATCGGTGCCTCATCGGTAGGGGCTCTGGCATCGTCGGTCATTTTTCGATCGACATCGGTGATGATGTCTGGACCGGGCATCACGTGTACATCACCGATCAGAACCACGGTTACGACAATCTTGAGTTGCCAATCTCTCGACAGTCGATGCCGGAGCAGCCTGTCAGGATCGGATCGGGTTCATGGATCGGTCACGGGTCGGTCGTCCTGCCAGGTGCAGATATCGGCGAGCACGTTGTGATCGGTGCGAACAGTGTGGTGACTGGTCGAATTCCCGACTACTCGGTGGCGGTCGGGGCGCCGGCTCGGGTGATTAAGGACATGCGAGCCGACTGACTGGTCGTCACATCCCAAGGTCCATGGGTGGACTGCAGGTCGGCATCTCGTTGTCGGCAGCGAAGGTGGCGAGCCGCTCAGAGATCGGCACCTGGTCGAGCGTCTCGTAGAACGGCAGGTTCTCTCCACTGGCCCGCAACTCTTCGGCGTATCGGCGTCGGTCAGCGATATAGGTGCGGTACTCATCGATCCACATCGGCACGATGGCCTGACCCTTTGCGTCAGCGGGGAGGTCCGCGGCCAACTCATCGACCATCGACTGCACTACGTCGGTTGCGTTGTCGATGATGTCTGCCCGTTGCACGATGAGATCGACCCCGCCAGAGTCGAGGCGTCGGTAGTCGGCGAGGAGGAAGCGTTCTGCTTCGGCATTGAGGCAGGTCTCCTCTGCCCGCACTGCCCAATCTCGGTCTTCGAACCGATTGACGCCCTCGCGCGGTGCGAGGAACAGCACATAGGTCCACAGGACGACCATGCCAGCCAGAAAGAATCCGATTGCAGTTCGTGCGAGCCTGCGTCGCCACCGGGAGGCGGTTGGTTCGGCGGCGAGGGGCACCGTTTCGCTCATGGATGTCACGCTACGAGGGGTTCGGCGGAGATGGTCATTCCTGCACCCCGACCGGCCCAATATCGAGGCCAAACGGCAGTTGGCCACCAACTGCGATGATCGCGCAGTCGACGGTTTGGGCAGTTGAGGGGAAAGTTGCGCTTCCACTACCGGTAGCCCGAGGGGCGATGGTATCTACCTCGATGGTGAGCGACCGAAGTGTTCGTCCTGCGATGGGGCCAGTCGTCTCAACGAAGACGGTGAACGAGGCGGTTTCAGTTGACAGGTTTGTCACGCTGACCCTCACGTCGATGGCGCCTCCGGTGATCGAACACTGTTCGATCGAGGCGTCATGATCGGCGGGTTGGGTGAATTCGGCAACGGCCTGCCAGAGGACAATCAACGGGGCGACAAGCACGATCGCCCCGATCACGAGGGCGCCGATCAGCACCCTTCGGCGTTTGGGAGTGCCAGATGCCCTCTGGGGGGCTGAGGTGCCGAGAGGATCAACCCGCCTGGCGCCATCGTCAGCGACGTCGGCCGTCCAATCATTTCCGTTGTACCAACGGTGGTCGTGCCGGCCGAGTGGGTCGGGGTACCAATCAGGCTTGCCCGTCACACGGTCACGGTACCGTCGGGGCCATGGAGATCGTTCTTGTACGGCATGGTCAGCCTGAGTGGGTTCGCAACGGGCTTGCGGTGGGTGATCCCCCACTCACCGAACTCGGCCTGAAGCAAGCTGAGAACCTGGCCGATCGACTGGAGGGAGAGCCCTTCGATGAGATCTTGGTGTCTCCGCTGACGCGAGCCCGTCAGACCGCTGCTCCTCTGTTGAAACGCCTGGGCCAACCTGAGGTGATCG
This sequence comes from Ilumatobacteraceae bacterium, assembly GCA_040263235.1. Classification (GTDB taxonomy): domain Bacteria; phylum Actinomycetota; class Acidimicrobiia; order Acidimicrobiales; family Ilumatobacteraceae; genus Casp-actino5. Next base: position 9,015 of record JBDQKN010000036.1, on the reverse strand, counting down.
CACCATGGCTCGCTGAGATCCGCGACCCGGGTTGGGCTGGCTCCCCAGCTGAGAAGGCCGAGCAGGCCTACGCCGAGATGCGCCGCCAGTCCCCAGATGATCGATGGCATGGTCTCGACGGGGGCGAGTCGGTGCGCGATTTCGTCGATCGAATCCACCTCGGGGTCGAGTTGTTCCTCGCTGAACGCGGAGTTGCTCGCGCTGAACATGATTTGCCGGTCTGGAATGTGGAACGGCCCGGTAGGCGGATACTTCTCGTGGCTCACGCCGGTACGAACTCGGTCTCGATCGGCCACATGCTCGGGCTCACCCCGACACCGTGGGAGTGGGATCGATTCGTCCTCGGGCACGCGTCGGTCTCACGACTTGAATCGATGCAGGTTGGTTCGATGCATTCATTCAGCCTCGTTCGTCTCGCCGACAGCGAACACATCGAACCCGCCGATCGGAGTCGCTAACACCCGACTGACGCGGCCGCTACGGTCGGCGCATGGAAAGCAGTTCAGTGGGTTCCGTGCCGGGCACCGGAGACCGCCAGATGTACATCGACGGCTCATTTGTTGACTCTGTCGACGGAGAACGCATCGCTACGGTTGATCCGGCAACTGGGAGCGAGATCGGGTCCGTGCCCCGCGGACGCGCAGCAGATGTCGACCGTGCCATTGCCGCAGCAAGAGCGGCGTTTGATTCCGGGCGCTGGGGCCAGACCGTGTCCGAGCGAGATCGTGCTGCGGTGTTATTCAGAATGGCGGCACTGGTGAGAGAACGTCGGGATGATCTCGCTCACCTCGAGGTGCTCGACTGTGGCAAACCGATAGCCGATGCCGAGGCTGATATCGACGAGGTTGCGTTCATGTTCGAGTACTACGCAGGATGGGCCACCAAGCTCATGGGTGACATCCCCCCGGTCGGTCCTGACGCAATGAGCCTTGTGGTGAAAGAACCGGTAGGCGTCTGTGGATTGATCGTGCCGTGGAACTATCCGATGCTGATGGCGGCGCAAAAGGTTGCTCCAGCGCTTGCCGCGGGTTGCACCGTTGTGCTGAAGCCCGCGGAGCAGACGCCGCTCAGCGCAGTCGTCATGGCTGAAATCGCCGCAGCTGCTGGTCTTCCGGATGGCGTGTTCAACGTGGTCACCGGCTTTGGCATTGAGGCGGGGGAGCCCATGCTGACCGATCCGCGGGTTGACAAGATCTCCTTCACCGGTTCGTTGGCTGTCGGTCGGCACATCCAGCGCACCTGTGCTGATGGGCTCAAGAGGGTGACCCTTGAACTTGGAGGCAAGAGTCCGAACATCGTGTTTGCCGACGCGCCGATGCCCAACGCGGTCTCGGGAAGTTGTCTTGGCGTATTCGGGAACCAGGGCGAGGTTTGCTCTGCGGGGTCTCGGGTACTTGTCCAACGGTCGATCTACGACCGGTTTCTTGAGTCGATGGTTGCCGAGTCGTCTGCGATTCGCCTTGGCTCAGGTCTCGACCCGACAGTCACCATGGGTCCGCTGGTGTCATCGCTGCAGATGGAACGCGTGATGGGCCACATCGACTCGGCCTCTAGCGATGGAGCGCGGCTCGTGCACGCCGGGCGACGCCCGGAAGATCCACAGCTTGCCGGCGGGTTTTTCGTTCCTCCGATGATTTTTGAGGTTGACGATCAAGTGCCGAGAATCGCTCGTGAGGAGATCTTCGGCCCGGTGATGACCGTCATTCCCTTCGATGATGAGGCGGATGCCATCCGGCTCGCTAACGACACCGAGTACGGCCTTGCCGCAGCAGTCTGGACTGCCGACATCACGAGGGCGATGCGGACAGCGCGTTCCTTGCGAGCCGGTGTGGTCTGGATCAACGATTCTCAGCCAGCGCCCAGTGAGGCCATGTGGGGTGGGTACAAACACAGCGGGGTTGGACGGGAACTCGGCCCCTATGCCCTCGACGCCTATCTCGAGTCGAAGCAGATCTACATCAACCTCGGGCCGTGACGATCAACCCGGCCTAGCATCAGTCCATGCGTCCGAGTGCCTTGACCTATCGGCGAATTTCTATCGGCGCTCTCATCGCATTGAGCGTCATTATCGTCACGGGAGCTGCGGTCAGATTGACCAATAGCGGTCTCGGCTGTGATGACTGGCCAAACTGCAATTCAGAGCGATTGATCGACGTCTCATCGACCCATGCTGCAATCGAGCAGGTCAATCGATTGTTCACCGGCGTCGTCGTCATTGCGGTGGCGGGAGCCGTGCTCGGGTCACACCGTCGTCGACCGGTCAGACGCGACTTGATTGGATGGTCGTGGGCCCTCGTCGTTGGTGTGTTTGCGAATGCGTTGCTTGGGGCAGTCACAGTCTGGGTCGACTTGCACCCCTACGCAGTTCAGGGACACCTCCTGCTTTCCATGGCCTTGGTCGCCTCTGGGGCGACGCTCGTGCGTCGATCAGGGCAACCCGATGGAGTTGCCCGGGTGGCAGCGGTTGCTGCTCCGACTCGTCTGACGGTCGGGCTCATCGCTCTTGGAACGACGATTGCTGTGGTTACTGGGACGGTAGTCACCGGTGCCGGTCCTCATGCCGGCGACGAGGATGCAGTCCGACTGAGCGTGGCCATCCCGACGGCGGCGCGAATCCATGGCATCTCGGTGATGGCCACGTTGGCCATTGCACTGTTTCTGGTTCTGCGTCTGCAGCGAGAGCCCACTGGTGCTGAATCGATTCGTTCCGGACTGAGCCGGTGGATGTTCGCAGCGGTGCTCCAAGCCGGCCTCGGCTATCTCCAGTACTTCACCGGTGTGCCGGAAATTCTGGTCGGGGCACACGTAGCCGGAGCCACCATCGTCTACATCGCCACCACCCAGCTCTGGCTCGATACCTCCCGACCAGCGGTTGAGCAGATGCCACTGAAGTCTGCGGTCACGACCAGATGACCTCTCGGTATGGGCAGTAGGCGATCCGAACGCAACCCGTTTGCGATACTTGGGCTCGACGAGCGGACGGCTACCCGTGACGACATTGCCGTGGCGCGCCGGCGGTTAGCTCAGGAACTGCATCCCGACCTGGTCGGAGGTGATGGGCAGCAGATGGGGCTGATCAATCGTGCTGCTGATGAGGCGATCGCTCGTGTGGGGAGGGGTGTTGAGTCGAGCGCCGAGGTCACTCATCGACAGGTTCATCGTGATCACCCCTCGTTCATCGTCGACGTCCTTCCGGTGGAGGCCTTCGAGGCACTCCTGATCGTTACTGGATGGCTCGGCCAACTCGTTGATGACGACCCTCCGTATCGCCTTGAGGTAGTGCTCGAGAACGACACATGGTGTTCGCTCGATCTGGTGCCGGATGCGGGGGGGACGACAGTCTCGGTGACGATCGATGCACTTGCGCCTGCCGATGCCGATGTCGATCGAATTCGTAACCTCTGGGTTTCGGCGCTCAACCTGCTCGATTGGGAGGATCTGGATCCTTCCCAGCCGCGGCCTTGGTGAGCCGGTCACGCAATGCATGTCCGAGACCGACTGCTGCAGGCATAACTGCGATGATCTCGAGGGCGCCTGACCGGTCTGCTTGACGGAGGTCGTCGTAGAGGTGTCGTGCTGCCTCCACGAGATCGTCTGTGCGATCGATGAGGATTGCCCCGGTTGTCTGAGCTCGGCGCCGCGCCTCGTCTCGGTCGTGCATGAGACGCAGCGGAGTGTCCGGTGCGTAATGGGAGGCCAGCATTCCACTTGCTCGTGAGGGCCCATCGGCGTCGGAGGTCGCGCCGAGGAGTTCATTGAGAACCTCGATCGGGATTCCTCCGGGGCGGAGAACCTGAGGTGTGTCTGTGACGAGGTCAACGATGGTGCTCTCGACCCCAACCAACGACGGTCCGCCATCGAGAATGAGGTCACGATCAGGATCGAGATGATCCCCGATGTCGTCAAGAACATGCTCGACGCTGGTGGGGCTCACGCGTCCGAAACGATTCGCTGATGGAGCGGCGATGGCACCACCGTGCTGGGTGAGCATCTCGAGGGTGAGCGCGTGCGCCGGGACGCGGATCCCCGCGGTAGGGCGGCCACCGGTGATGGCGTCATCAACGATGTCTCGCCTCGGCAGAAGCATCGTCAACGGTCCGGGCCAACATGTATCGGCAAGACGGATCGCTGCCTCGGAGGTCAAATCTGCCCACCGGGCCGCCGTCGTCGAATTGGCAACATGGAGAATAAGGGGATGGCCCGTTGGCCGACCCTTCACCTCGTAGATCCGCTGCACAGCCCGAGGGTTCGAGGCATCTGCGCCGAGCCCGTAGACGGTCTCGGTGGGTATCACGACAAGGCCTCCGGCGCGAAGTCGTTCAGCAGCGGCAATCGGGTCGGTTGTGACCGGAATCCTGCTGCTGGTCACGTCGGAATGGCGTCGAGGAACTCGAGTGCTGCATCGACGAAGTCGAATGATTCAGGCGTCGCGAAGTGATCGACGTTTCGAAGCACCGTTGACGTGGCTTGAGGAAGTGCTGCCACCAGTTGGTCGGCAGGGTGAACAAAGTCTCGGTCGCCGACTACCACCAACACCGGACAGGTCACCAACGCCAACACCTGTTCGTCGAGTCGGATTCTCTGCGGGTGACGGAGCACCGCCGAGAGCGCTGCCGAGTCGTTCCCGCTCTGTGAGGCGTATTGGCCGAAGAGCCGCGACACATTGTCTTCGGGGTCGCCATCTCCTTCCACCGCTTTGATGATCGCCGCAGTTCGGGTGTCGTCGCGCTCAAAGACATTCCGGCCGATTCCGGCAAGCACGAGCCGACGGAATGCTCCGGGATGCTCGACGGCGGTTCTCAGCAGTGTCAGGGCGCCCATCGAGAAGCCGACGGCATCTATTGGTGTTCCGTCTGCGGGAAGAGCAGCGACGACCCGCTCGGTGAGGTCGGCATAGGCCGCGGGTTCATGGGGTTTGGGCGCGTCGCCATGACCGAGGAGGTCGACGCCGATGACCGGTCGGCCTGCATCGGCAAGGAGCGCTGTGAACCCGCTACGTTCCCAGGTGCTGGCGAACGAACCGCCCCATCCGTGTACACACATGACTGGGACATCAGGCTGCGGATCTGGCATGGGCTAGGAGACTAGACGTTCGGTGCGGGCACGTATCCGTCGGTGCTGGACCGGCAGACGGTTAGCCTTGCGGCGCTGTTCTCGAGGAGGACCACATGCGCATGTTGAACCCGAATCCGGGTCACGATCTCACCTATAACGACGTCTTCATGGTGCCGAGCCTTTCGTCGGTCGGCTCCCGGCTTTCCGTCGATCTCTCCACACCCGACCAGATCGGTACCACCATCCCTGTGGTTGTGTCGAATATGACCGCCGTGGCGGGTCGACGCATGGCCGAAGTAGTGGCGCGTCGAGGTGGGTTGACCGTTTTGCCCCAAGACATTCCGATCGATGTGATCGAGTCGGTGGTGTCGTGGGTGAAGTCGCGTCATCCGCTCTTCGAGACTCCGATCACACTGACGCCGGGGCACACCATCGGCGACGCCCTCAATCTGATCCACAAGCGTGCCCACGGCGCGATCGTGGTCGTCGATGATCGTGATTGCCCAGTCGGCGTGTTCACCGAAGAGGATGCCGTCGGATTTGATCGCTTCACCCAGATTCGGCATGTGATGAGCCGGGACCTCGTCACGCTTGAAGAGGATGTGGATGCTGTGGGCGCCTTCGGTGCGCTTGGAGAGCATCGTTTGTCGGTCGCCCCGGTGGTTGATTCCGGGGGGAGGCTGAAAGGGGTGATGACCCGTCGTGGTGCCCTGCGCTCAACGATCTACCAGCCAGCGCTCAATGCTGATGCCAAGTTGCTGACCTCGGTAGCCGTGGGAATCAACAGCGATCCGGTTGGCCGCGCTCAAGCACTCGCAGCTATGGGGGTTGACGTCATCGTCGTCGACACTGCACACGGCCACCAGTCGAAGATGATCGAGGTTGTTGAGTCGGTGCGCGTCGCTCTCCCGAAGATCCGAATCGTTGCAGGCAACGTGGTCACAGCAGAGGGAACTAGGCACCTCGTAGAGGCTGGGGCGGACATTGTGAAGGTTGGCGTTGGCCCTGGTGCCATGTGCACGACCCGGATGATGACCGGAGTCGGCCGTCCGCAGTTCTCGGCTGTGCTCGAGTGCGCCGATGAGGCACGGCGCCTCGGCGCGCACATCTGGGCAGATGGTGGGGTCCGGTTCCCCAGGGACGTGGCGCTTGCCCTTGCCGGCGGAGCGGCGAATGTGATGTTTGGTTCATGGTTTGCTGGCACATACGAGTCTGCCGCTGATGCCCAGCGCGATACCGATGGGCGTCTTTACAAGGAGAGTTTCGGCATGGCCTCGAACCGTGCTGTGAAGAACCGAAGCCGCGACGATCATGAACTTGAACGTGCACGCAAGGAACTGTTCGAGGAGGGCATCAGCACCTCACGCATGTATCTCGATCATCATCGACCCGGAGTCGAGGACATCATCGATCAGATCGTTGCGGGTGTTCGCTCGTCGTGCACATATGCGGGGGCTGCAACGATCGACCAGTTCCACGAGCGCGCTGTGGTGGGTGTGCAGAGCCACGCCGGTTATGAGGAGGGGCGGCCTCTAGGGACGAGTTGGTGACGGTGAGCGGATCATGATCATCGCCATCGACGGGCCGGCAGGCGCAGGTAAGAGCACCGTCTCGCGGGCCCTCGCGACCCGTCTTGGCCTTGAGCATCTCGACACTGGTGCGATGTATCGAGCGGTCACCTTCGGTGTACTTGAACGAGGTGTCGACCCGTCAGCCATGGTCGAGGTGGCTGATGCTGCTGAGTCGATAGAGATCGTCATTGCTGGTGAACGGGTCACGGTTGACGGCGTGGATGCAACGACCCAGATTCGCGGTCGGGATGTGACGACGGCAGTCAGTGCGGTTGCCGCGAACCCAATGGTTCGGGAGCTGCTCGTTGGTCGTCAACGATCATGGGTCGCCGAGCGCGGCGGCGGCGTGGTCGAGGGTCGAGACATCACCACCGTGGTGTTGCCCGATGCCGACCTCAAACTCTTCGTGACAGCATCTCCTCGTGTTCGCGCCCAACGACGAGTGGCAGAGACCGGTGGTGACGTTGAGCAGATCGAAGCCTCGATCGTCGAGCGTGATCGACGCGATGCCACCCGTGAGGCATCACCAATGACCATTGCCGGCGATGCCGTGGTCGTCGATACGAGCGAACTCGGCATCGACGAAGTGGTCGACCGGGTGCTCGACATGATTGGTAAGCCATCGTTATGAGTCGGCACGAGAGTTTCCTCGCCGGCAATTCGCTCCCTGCCGTTGCCTTCTACCGATTCGGGCGGACCATCACGACGGTCATCACCCGGAGCTACACACGCATGTCGATTTACGGGCGGGAGAACATCCCTGCCTCGGGTGCATTCGTTCTGGCTCCGGTGCATCGTTCGTACGTCGACACGCCGATTGCGGCATGCGTTACGACTCGCCGGCTGCGTTTCCTCGGGAAAGACTCCATGTGGAAATACCGATGGTTCGGATGGATTCTCTCCGCGCTGGGTGCAATTCCGGTCGAGCGCGGGACTGCCGATCGCGAGGCTCTTCGACGGTCGGTTGCGGTGCTCGAGGGCGGTGACCCACTGGTGCTCTTCCCAGAGGGGGAGCGCAAATCAGGGCCAACGGTGCAGCCCATGTTTGACGGGGCGGTGTATGTAGCGCTGAAGGCGGGCGTGCCGATCGTTCCCGTGGGTATCGGTGGGTCACAAATGGTGATGCCGAAGGGAGCCCGGTTTGTCTTCCCGCGAAAGGTACGCGTGGTGGTGGGGGAGCCCCTGTACCCAGAGACGCCAGGTGGGGGACGTGTATCGCGAGTGGAGTTGTCGCGCCAGAGTGAGCGACTACACGCCGAACTGCAACGGCTCTTCGACCTGGCGATGATCGATGTGGGTTGGACCTACGCGTCGCTTGACGACCAATAGGCGCTGAGTGCCAACGCCAGGTGGATCGGATCGTCCGCCCCGCAAAGTTCCCGAGCGGAGTGCATCGAGAGTTGAGGTATCCCGACGTCGACAGTCTCTACCCCGAGGCGGGTTGAGGTGATCGGGCCGATGGTTGATCCACACGGAATGTTGTTGCGAGATGAGAACACCTGCCACGGCACGCCGACGTCGCTGCAAGCCCGTTGGAATCGACTGGCAGACCGGGCCGAGGTCGCGTAGCGCTGGTTGACGTTCACTTTGATTGCTGGCCCAGCATTCACTTGAGGAGCATGGTTGCCGTCGTGGCGCTCTGGATAGTTGGGGTGGATGGCGTGGGCGTTGTCCGCTGAGACGCAGCTGGAGATCGCGAGTGCACGGTGGAGGTCGGCTACTGAGCCGCCGACCGCAGCGGTGAGTCGGTGCAGTACGTGTTCGAGGAACGGCCCGTCAGCGCCGGTGGTGCTCGCGGATCCAACTTCCTCATGGTCGTTCAACACCAAGAGCTGTAAGCGATTTGTTGGCTCGGGTGCTGAACACAGCGCCGATGTTGCTGCCCAACAGGAGATCAGGTTGTCGAGGCGGCCTGAGGCTACGAACTGGGCGTCGTCACCGATGAGAGCCGCCGACTGCGTGTCGTAGAGGCAGATATCCCACCAGTTCGCTGTTTCGATACCAGCGAGTTCTGCGAGGCGTCGGGCTACGGCCCCCGGTTCGGATGCGCCAATGCCCCAGATCGGCGTCAGATGAGTTTGGGGGTCGAGTCGGAGGCCATCGTTAACCCCTCGATCGAGGTGCACGGCAAGTTGGGGAACCCGAGCGATTGGCCCCGTTCGTATCAGGTGTTCGTCACCGTGTGCATCGATGACCACACCAGCCAGACCGAGATCGCGATCGAGCCACGAGTTGTTGAGGATGCCTCCGTAGACCTCCACGGCGAGCTGGCGCCAACCGGCTGCACCGGTGTCAGGGCGAGGTTTGAGCTTGAGGCATGGCGAGTCGGTGTGGGCACCGACGATGTCGATCGGAGGGATCGTTTCAGTTGCACTCGGGAACCTCCAGG
>JBDQKN010000035.1:0-12972 GCA_040263235.1 Ilumatobacteraceae bacterium | reverse complement strand
GGCCATCCCCGCCCCCGTAGCTCAGTGGATAGAGCAACGGTTTCCTAAACCGCAGGTCGCAGGTTCGATCCCTGCCGGGGGCGCGATTCACGCAGAGTTGTCACTCCTGGCTCAGACCTCGAAGCAGGAGGTCGACGGTTCGTCGTAACGCGATTGCCGCGTCTTGTGGCTCACTCGTTGAGGACAGCGTTGACATGAGTGCCGGCCCAAACATGTGGTATCCGCCAACCATGAGGATCAGCAGCCCTGCGATGTCGCGGAGTTCTGACAAGTCGCGTCCGACCATCTCGCTGCCTCGGCGCACCATGGTTTCTATCGCAGGCTTGCCATCGATGAGTGCATCAGCGGGGTCAAGGCCAGCTGTCATCAAGGCGGCCAAGAGCCGCCAGTAGGTCGAACTCAGTGGATAGGTGACCAGCTGATCTACCGAAAGTCCGTTACTGATCAAGTCGTTGATCTCCGCCGCAATGTCTTGGAGGACCTGGGTGTAAAGGCCCAACTTGGAGCCAAAGTACTGAGTGATCAGCCCGTGCGTGCAGCCCGCTTCCTCGGCGATATCTCGGGTTCGGACCTGTTCGTAAGCCGTGTGCTCAAGTTGGGCCCGAGCCGCCGAGATGAGATCGCTGACGGTCTGTGCTCGGTTTCTCGGCTTGATAGCCACGGTCGGACCCTACCGCACCGAGATCACTGAACGCTGGAATAACTATCCAGTGGACAAAAAACTATCCAACTGATAGAAATCGATGGTGTCGATTCCTCCTCGCGGCTCCGCCCGCCTCGCGTTCAGTGTCGTACTTGCCCTCGGGATGACAGTCGTCCTCGCCGCTCTTGTCTCGTCGATGGCCGACGACAACGACTCCGCCATCGACGACGGCCAGGTGTCATGGCTCTACTCTCATAGTGCCGAGAGCGCAGAGCTCGACGATCTCGGCGATGGCGCCTATCGATTGATCATGCGCGATGTCGATCCGCACATGATCCAGTTCTCAGATCGTCCCGACCGCCTCGTCGAGGTGATCGATGTCGCTCGATTCGTCCACAACTGGGATGTGCTGTTCGAGTCCAGCGCACCCAACGCCGTGTTGATCGAACACGAACCAACCGGAGAGACCGATTCGCTTGTGGTGGTTCTTTCCCACCCTGTCTACGACACCACGACTGCTCAACTCAGTTACGACGTCGAACTACTCGCCGATGAGTTTCACCCGGAGCGACTCACCGCGCTCGTCAATCACCACGCGCGACCTCCGGTGACGATGCGGTCGGTCAGCCTCTTCATCGACAGCGTTGAAGATGTGCCGAATAGTTCAGCAGTCGACCTGAGCACCTTGGATGGCCCAGCAGCGCAAGCACTCGCCGACCAGATCGGCGAAGTCGGCCTCGGTGGTGGAGCGCAACTCGTCAGCGCCGACGTATCACTCTCATCAGAAGGCACGATCACGGGCACTGCGGTTATCGACTTTGACAACGCAGGGTTCGAATTGGATGCAACCATCGACTTCACCGATGCAGACAATTGGTCACTGTCGATTGCCACGCCCGAAGCAGAGCCATGGACCCCCGTCAATCTGCCCAGTCTCACCATTGACCCAACCTCGTTCACCGGGACGATCTCGATGGCTGACGGTTCGGTGTCGTACTCAATTACCGGCGGCACCCACATGTGGGCGATGTCCAATGGCAGCAGATTCGTTTCAACCCTTGAATTCTCAACTGACTGCCCACTCGACGAGTCGATGTGCCCTAGTGGGACTGACGGCCCCTATCTGTCGATGACCGGAGACTTGGAGATGGTCGGGTTGGCGAATCAGATTTCAATGGTCGGGGCAGTCACGACCGACGGTGCTTGGGCGAGATTCCACGGGTCGGCTGGTGACATCACCGCTGGCAACTATGAGATCAGCAACACCAGCCTCGACATCTGGCACGGGCAGCGCAGCGACTCATACGACCCCAACATGGACCTACCGTCACTCGCCACCCTGAACAACGGAATGGACCTCGAATTCTGCGGAGGATTCACCCTCCCCATCCCAGGCCGACCAAACGCGGCAAGCGATGGGTGTGCGCGGTGGTCGCCACAGGGTGTCGTCCTCGGCCAAGTAGGTGTCGACTCAACGGTCTCAGGAACCGTTTCCGCCGCCGGCGTCGACGACGCTACGGCAACAGCCACCGTCAAGGGGCTCGCCTGGACCAACCTCGACCCAGCCATCCTCGCCAGCCTTCCAAGTTCTGATGTTCTGATGTCAGGAGTACACGACGCTCTCGAAAGCCAGACCGTGACACTTTCCGGTCAGGCATCCCTTCCCGGGTTCGTCGCTGATGCGCTCAACATCGACTTGCGCGGCGCAGATTCCCTTGTCTTCGACGTGAACGGGTCGATCTCGTTGACTGGTTTCTCCTTGACCGCCACTCTTCCGACCAAGATTCATATTGGGTCTGAGCCATTCCAAACCGACATCACCTCAATCACTGCGACCATCACCGCGGGCAAGCAGACGGGTGCGTCGATCAACATTGGAACCGTTGGTGCCGCGACTATTGGTTACAGCCCGAACACGCGGCCAATCAGCACATCAGTGGAACTCGTGGCTGCGACATCGCCGTCGGTTGGGGTGGCATTGTCGGTATCAGCCACCGGCACAGCCGCTCCGGGCGACACCGGAGGTAACGGTCTCACGGTTGCTCAACGACTGAGCGATCCCGCACATGCGACATACGTCTGGCCAAATCAATTCGGCATCGGCGGCATGAACCTGTGGAGTTTTACCGCGCAGATTGCTTACGAAGATGGCTCGCCAAGTCTCGCCTACTCGAGCACCACCTATCTCGACCCCACTGGTTCAACGACTGGGTCAGTGATCGTCTGTGACGGCCCGTGCGGGTCAGACGACTGGATGGTTGGCACGCTCGGACTCGATGTGTCGTATACAACGCCGTGCCTTGCATATTCCTTCGGTAGCGGATCGGGAACCTCTGGGCTTGGCATCGATGGGGGCACGATTGAAGTGAGTTCCTTTGCGATTGGCATCGCACCGGATGGCTGCACCATTCAGACGGGGTCCACCACACAGAGCCTGCCCGCCGGTTTCGCCGGATTCCAGTTCGAGGCGAAGTTCGGTTCGGCATCGCTTGACGTTGCCACCGAACTCTCCACCGATGGGTTCGTATTCGACGCGTCACTGGGCAACCTGACCCTTGCCGGGATCACCTATGACGAGGTCGACCTGTCGATCACCATCAACGACGACGGCAGCGATCTGTCGTTTACCTCGGTCCTTGACTCTGGCATGGGCGACATGACCATCATCTCCGACTTCGAGACCAATACGCGCGGAACGACCCAAAGTATCGATGCCACCCTCGTCGACTGGGCATGGGGGAGCGATCAGGTGGATATTGAGTCGCTCCACTTTTCCGAATCGGCCACCATCCCCACAACTGCAAGCGGCTGTGCGAGTTTCGATGCCGAGATCGACGGCAGTATCACGATCGAGGGCAGCACTCTTGAGTTCATCGGAGCCGAAACCGCCGAGGCCGACGCGGCGGGCTCATCGATCTCGATCGACTGCGATGGGCTTCAGTCGCTGTACCTCAACGTGGTGTACACCCACACCTCAAACGACGGGTCCGAGCTCGAGGAGACGCTGATCATGCAGTACCCCGACACCATCAACGGCTCGGACTACTTCTACGGTGAAACCGACTTCTCCTACAAGAAACATTTCTCGAAGAAGTACAGCAACAAGACCTTCTCAAAGAACGTAACGATCTCCATCGGCATGTCTGTGACCGTCAACCCAGATGATCCTGCGTCGAGCGGATTCGGCTTCTGGGGAGGATTCGATGCTGACCGCGTGAGCGGTTCGCTTGACTGCGAACTCCCCGCCGGGTCTGCCGACTTCAGTTGCGCCGGCAAACTGCGGTTGAACCCCAGTTGGGCGGGGGTGTACCACCACAACTGGGACAGCCTGTGATTCGGCGCCCAAGTGGCCGATTGGGACGATGGCTGCGACAGGAGTTCCGCGAGTTCTTCGGCAAGAGCAACGTCGTAGGACTCGGCATCGCTGTTGTGATCGGCGCAGCAGTGAAGACATTCGTCGATGCCTTCGCCGGCGGGCCAGACGGCCACGGTGTACTCGGTGGCCTGCTGGCCGCCCTCATCGGAGACATTGAGGGCGACTTGACCGATGCTGGGGTCGAAGTGAACGGAAGCCTGATCCCGCTGGGTGGCCTGGTGGTGGCAGGCCTCAACTTTGTCTTCGTTGTTGGTGCTGTGTTCCTGATTGTTCTGGTCGGCAGGAAGTTCGCCGAAAGCCGCCGCCATGATGACGACAGTGACACCGAAACGGTCAAGAGCACAGAGGATCTGCTGGCAGACATCCTGGCTGAATTACGCCAGGCGAACGACTCCACTTCGTGATTCACGTCGACTGATACGAGGTTGATCGTTGATTTCCAGCACGCCAAAGGCGCACATCCTGCGTTGATGCCAGTGGTGGCCGCGATGCCTTCACCTGTGATCTGATACCCGAGTGACCGAGTGCTCTGACGACTTCTTGTTGATTCGCCACTGGGTTGGCGCGTCGCCGACCGAGATCTGGCGGGCATGGACAACCCCAGAACTGTTCCATCAGTTCTTCAGCCCCGAGGGCCTGAACATTCCTCTCGATTCAGTCGTTATCGAGCCCTGGGTGGGTGGGCGATTCGAGTGCACGATGGTCTTCGACGAGACTGGCGTCGAGAATCGCACTGTCGGGGTGCTGACGACTGTCGATGAGCCCTCGCTCATCGTCGGGGAAGAACCGACGATTGGTTTCCGCTCCGTGCAGTCGTTCACGCCGGACGGCCTCGGAACGCTCATCCGTGTCGAGCAGTACGGCCTGCCGTCCGAACTCATCGGCAACCCCGAGGTCCACGCTGCGTTCCGGTCGAGTTACCGCAAACTTGGGCGCCTGCTCGGCGTTGACACTGAGGAACGTGAATGCCGATGACCGAGAAAGATCCACGACGCGAGGCATTCTTCCCGAAAATTGAGGCCCGAACAGGCCAGCCGATGTCGCACTGGTTCTCTGTCATGGACGGTCTCGCGGGCCGAAAGTACGAAGATCAGATGGGGGTACTCCAGGGTGATCATGGCTTTCCCCGCACCCATGCGAATGCTCTCGTGATGTACATGAAGGGATCGACCACCACCCGACGGGTCGACACCATCAGCGCCTACATCGCTGAACTACCCGATCTGCAACGCGACACCGTGACCGCCGTCTTCGCTCTGGTTGCCCGGCATTTTCCCGATCTCGAGCAGGTCATCGCCTGGAACCAACCGATGGTTCGGCGAAACAAGCGGTACCTCTTTGGCATGTCAGCCTCGAAGAATCACCTACTCATCGCTCCGTTCAACAGCGATGTCCTCGATCAACTCGCCGACCGTCTCGACGGGCTCGCGCGCAACAAAAAGACGGTTCGTGTTCCCAATGACTGGCAGGTCGACGAGTCGCTCATCATCGACATGATCGCGTTACAACTGAACGAGTGAGCTGCTCGGGAACAGCGCTGGCGGTGACAACGCTGTTCCCGAAGGTGCTCAGCGGCCGATTGACGGCCGACGTGAACCGTTATGCGCCTGACCCTTGCGGTGTCCCTGGTGGGACTTGCCGTTCGGATTCGGGCGTCCCGAACCCTTAGCGCGCTGACGTCGTGAATCTGAAGGTGAGTGAGGCTTGCGCTGCTCACGAGGAGCCTGGTGCTGTTCCTGACGCTGTGCTGGAGCCGGCGAGGAGTTCGCGTGCGCCGACAGGTCGACACCTTCAGGATCGTCAATCGTCGATTCGATGCCAACCTCACGTTGCATTCGCCGTGCCGCGCGATGACCGTTCGGCTCAATCAGGGAGATCACGAGACCACCGCGTCCGGCTCGCGCAGTACGGCCAGAACGATGCACATAGGCCTTGTGATCCTCCGGCACGTCGAAATGCACCACGACAGCGACATTGTCTACGTGAATGCCTCGGGCTGCCACATCGGTGGCGACCATGGCCTGGACTCGTCCGGCGGTGAAGTCAGCGAGGGCCTTGGTCCGTTGTTGTTGGCTACGGCCACCATGGATCGCCACGGTGGAGACCCCTGTTCGTTCGAGCTGCTTGGCCAAACGCTCAGCACCATGACGTGTGCGGCAGAACACGACCGCAGGCCATACCGTGGCAAGGGTGCGGGCGAGCACGTCGGTGCGGTCCTCGCGCTTCACCGACCAGAACAGGTGATCAGCAGGCACGGTGTCTGAATCGTCGATGGTCACTTCATGGCGCACTGGATCGCTCTGGTACTCGCGAACGATGGCGCCGACGTCTCCGTCGAGAGTGGCTGAGAACAACACCGTCTGTGTGCGGCTGGTGGTCTGGTCGAGGATTCGGCGAACGGCGGGGAGGAATCCCATATCGGCCATGCGGTCGGCCTCGTCGATGACCACTCGCTCGATTTCGGAAAGGCGAACCGTTCCCGAGGCGAGTAGGTCCTCAAGGCGACCAGGACAGGCGACGAGAATCTCGACCCCTGACTTGAGCGCCGATACCTGCTTGCCGTAGCCAACACCGCCGTAGACAGCGGCAACGCGTGTGCGATCTGACAGCGTCGACAACTCACTCATGATCTGATCGGCGAGTTCGCGGGTGGGGGAGAGCACGAGGGCCTTGGGATGGTGGGCACGGGCCTTCTGGGTCATGGCAACAAGAGGAACGCCGAAGGCGAGTGTCTTGCCTGAACCAGTTGGGGCTGCTCCGCACACGTCACGGCCGGCCATGGCATCAGTGATCGTGGCCGCCTGAATCTCGAACGGGTGGGTGATGCCGCGGCGCTCTAGGGCCGAACAGATGTAATGGGGAACGCCGAGCTCGGCAAATGAGGGCGCGGCCTCAATGGTGGTGGACATGATGGGGGACTCCGTCTGCGCAACGCGCGGTTATGTGGGTTCGTGGCGCCCGGACCTGGTGGTCGGGGTCGGGGGTGTGTGTGGTGGCTCACGCAGATCGGAGGAACCACATCCCGTTCGGCGAACCCATCGCGCGGATGTCCCATGCGACGTAAACAAGATGTTATCGGCGTTGATGTCCTCTGCGGCGCTGTGAGGACCTACGGTAGGGATATGACCAGTGACGCCGGCCTACTCCGCGAACTTGATGCCGACGTCGAACGACTGCTTGAACGCCACCTTGAACGGTCGAAGGAATGGTTCCCCCACGAAGTCGTTCCGTATGAGCGTGGCCGAGCCGTCACTGAACAGCCATGGACCGAGGACGAAGCCGACCTCGGCGGTGCCACGATCGACGACGCCATCAGGTCATCGCTAATCGTCAACATCCTCACCGAGGACAACCTCCCGTATTACTTCCGGACTGTTGAGGGAACGCTTGGCAATGAAGGGGCATGGGGAGAGTGGGTTCGGCGTTGGACCGCCGAAGAGGGTCGTCACTCGATGGCGATCTACGGCTATCTCATGACGACCCGCGCCGTCGATCCCGTCGCCCTCGAACGGGACCGGATGGCCCAGGTTTCAAAAGGTGCGGTTCCGAATCCGGGATCGGTATGCGACGCGCTCGCCTACCTCACCCTTCAGGAACTGGCCACTCGCATCGCCCATCGCTCGACTGGAGTGATGATCGGTGATGACGCTGGCCGAGAGGTCATGTCACGGGTGGCAACAGATGAGAACCACCACCACCTCTTCTATCGCGATCTGGCAACGGCTGCGTTTGGCGTGATGCCGAACGAGATGATGGCCGCAGTTCAGCGCCAGGTGGCTGGTTTTGAGATGCCTGGTGCCGGAATTCGCGGTTTCGCTGAACACGCTCGACGCATTGCCTCGGCAGGCATCTACGACCTCTCTGTGCACCATCGCCAGATCCTCGTTCCCGTACTCATCCAACAATGGGCGGTCGACACGATGTCTGGCCTCAGCGACTTCGGTAATCGAGCACGCGATGCACTCATGAAGCGCTTGGAACGCAGTGCCAGAGTTGCCGATCGGATGCTCGATCGCCGGGCATCAGCCGGCGTGCAGCCAGCCTGAGCGGATCACATCGTTAACCCCTGCTCCTCGGCTTCGGCGGAGAAGCGCAACCAGTCCTCCTCGGCTCGCGAGATGGCACTTTGGGCGTCAGCAAGCTTCTCGCTAATGCTGGTGAGTTTGGCCCGGTCAGAGCCGACGGAGGAGAGATCGTTGGTCAGGCGCTCCACGTCGCTCTGGGCTGATGCCATGGCCCGCTCTGACTGTTCGATGAGCCGGCGGAGTGTGCTCGGCGATCGCTTCTTGGTCGAGCTCGGGCGAGCCGTGGCAGTGGCAACAACGGCCCGAGTCGGCTTCGCTGCAGAGGTCGGAACAGCCGATTGTCGCTCAGCGATCCATCCAGCGACGCCGCCGCGAATCTCTCTGATTCGACCATCACCAACGGCGAGCACCCGTTCCACGACCCGGTCGAGGAAGGTTCGATCATGGCTGACTGCGATAACAATTCCGGGCCAGTCGTCGCAGAAGTCCTCGAGCGCCCGCAACGTGTCGAGGTCGAGGTCATTTGTTGGCTCGTCGAGAAGCAGCACATTTGGACGTTCCACAAGTGTCAGCAGCAATTGCAGCCTCCGCCGTTCGCCTCCAGACAGGGTTCCGATAGGTGCGAACTGCGCATCACCATCGAACCAGAACCGTCGCATCAACGAAATCTGTTCAGGGGTTGGGTCGGGAGCATCGCCGATCACGGCATCTCTGACTCGTTGCGACAGATCGAGTTCTCGGCCGGTCTGGTCGTAGTAGCCGATTTTCACGGTTCGACCGGTGGCAATCGAGCCACTCGTCGGCGTGAGTCGCCCCGCGACCAATTCGAGCAATGTCGTCTTGCCAGCACCGTTGGCGCCGACGATCCCGAGCCGATCACCTGGATCGAACGAATGAGTGAATCCAGTGAAGAGCGGTGCGGAAGCATCGTCATAAGCGAAACCTGCATCGTTGAACTCGATGCCGGTTGAACCAAGTCGAGATGTGCCAAGCGACAGGTCGAGATCTCCCTCACGTGCCGCAGCCGGGGCCCGCGCGTCGACGATGGCTCGGGCTGCATCGACGCGGGCCTTTGGCTTAGTCGAACGGGCAGGGGCGCCGCGCCGCAACCATTCGAGCTCGCGTCGGGCGGCGTTACGCCGAATCTGCTCGGCATTCGCTTCCCGCTCGGCGCGTTCGGCTCTTCCAGCGAGATATGCCGCGTACCCCGAACCACGATGCTCGCTCGTTGGCACATGCCGATACAGGTGCCCCCGATCGATTTCGAGTACGGCGGTGGTAACGCGATCGAGCACGTGACGATCGTGGGTCACCATGATCAGGCCACCGGTGAAGGCTGCAAGTCGTTCCTCAAGGAATTGGACAGCCTCAAGATCGAGGTGGTTGGTTGGCTCGTCGAGGATCATGCCATCCCACTCGGCCATAAGGAGCTGAGCAAGTGCAACCCGCTTGCGTTGGCCCCCAGATAGGCGATCAACGGGCTGGTCGATCACGGGGGTGATCCCGAGACGATCAAGCATCGCCATGCCTTGCCAGTCTCCGACAACGACGTCCCTCGGGGTGCCAGCGGGCAGGACTGGGTCTTGTACAAGGACTCCGATACGCGCGTTGCGTCCGCGACGGACCGTGCCAGCTTCCGGTTCGAGGTCGCCAACCAGAATTCGCAACAGGGTCGACTTCCCGCACCCGTTCAGGCCGACGAGCCCCAACCGGTCTCCGGTGGAGAGGGTGACGGCAGCATCGCTGAACAGCTCACGACCCGGCCGAGAGGCGCGCAGGCCTGATGCATCGAGAAGGATCACGGGTCAACACTACGATCGACGCATGTCGACCGCCGGCAACCTGCCGGATTCACCTGCCACTACGGCTCTGACCGCATTAGGTGGATGGTCGCTTTTTGTAGCGCTTCGACTTTGGCAGGTCGGTTCCGGAGATATCGGAACCTTTGTCGTGGCGGGTACGACCTGGACCGACGCGTCATCTGGTCTACCGCTCTACGAAGGGCCCGGTTATGACGGTCAGTTCTTTCATCGACTCGCCACCGACCCGTTCTCGGCTGCCGAGCGTGTCGCTGGAACCCTTCTCGACACACCAGCTCGACTGAATCGAATTGGTTACCCAGGCCTGGCCCGAGTGTTCGGCGTGGCAGGTCTGCCAGCCGAATGGGCATTGGTCGTTGTGAACCTGATCGCGGTCATGGCGCTCGGGCTGCTTGGTGGTGTGATCGCCCGCAGTTCTGGCCGCCACGCGATGTGGGGCCTGCTGCTGCCCGGATACTTCGGGTTCGCATTCTCAATGTCGAGAAACCTCGCCGAGGTTGTGGCAACAGCCGCACTTGTCGCTGCTCTCTGGGCAGCGCATAGCGGTCGACACATACTTGGAGCTCTGGCGATGACACTCGCCGTGCTCTCGAGAGAGACCGTCATTCTCGCCGTGGTGGTAATCGGCGTCGTGGAACTCGTTGGCCTCCTTCGCCGGACGAGACAGGTCGACAGCCGTGACGCCCTCTGGCTTGCCCCGGGGCTCGGACTGCTGATCTGGCAGATTGCGGTACGTGATCGATGGGGGGAGGTGCCGTTGCTGGCCGGAGACGTCGGACGGTTACGGCCCCCCGGATCGGCACTGATCGAGCAACTGCCAACACTGGTTGACCCGACCTGGCTTGGAGAGGGTTGGCTTCGCGCCACCCACACACTCGAAGTAGTTGTGCTGTGGGGGGTGGTGATCTGGGCGGCAACTCGGCTTCGACAGATCGATCGGGGCTCGCCGGTCGTACCGGCGTTTGTGGGCTTGGTGGTTGGCGCGTCGATCATCGACGTGACCGAGGGTATTTGGGTTGATCGAAACGATCTCCGAATGTTTGCCGACCTGTATGCGGTTGCCGTGATTGTGCTTCTCCTCACCCGGGTACGGCTCCGCATCCCAGTGATCGGTGTTGGTATTTGCACGGCGTTGGCGTCGCTGTCGTTCCTTTCTGGAGTCTGAACTCCGACACCGAGAGCGCTGAACCGGCGGGGTTACGGTGCGATCGATGTCTGTCGCGACCGTTGGAACACCGCCTCGTCGGCTTGGTGGTCCGTGGACGACGTTCTGGCTCTGCGCCACCGCCACTTACATTGGGACACTCGATTTTTCGATTGTCAATGTCGCGTTCATCGAGATTGAACGGGCCTTCGATGGAGCCTCACGAACGTCGATCTCGTGGGTAGTGACCGCATACAGCATTCTTTACGGTTCCCTCTTGGTGGTTGCGGGCCGAACCGCTGATCGCATCGGGCGACGCAAGGTCTTCGGGTTCGGTGTGCAGTTGTTCCTCGTTGGATCAGTGGTGTGCGCTGCTGCTCCAACAATCACCATGCTCGTCATCGGGCGAGTCATCCAGGGTGCAGGGGCGTCGATGTTCACACCGTCGGCCCTCGGCATGATGATCGGCGCGTTCCCGCCGGAACGCAGAAACCAGATGGTGTCGTGGAACACAGCGCTTGCCGCCTTGGGTGTGGCAAGTGGACCGACACTCGGCGCTCTCCTGATCGGTGCTCTCAACTGGCGAGCAGCGTTCTGGATCAACATCCCGGTATGCGCCATCGTGTTGCTGTTGATGCGACGAGTTGACGCACCAGCACCATCGGAACGTGGGCCGATGCCCGACATCCCGGCCGCGGTCTACGTCACCCTTGGCGTTGGCGCACTGGTCTGGGGGATCGCTGAAACCGAAACAGTCGGATTAGGAGATCCCCGCATCTGGGCGGCGTTTCTTGTCACCCTGACTCTTGGCGGTGTCGTCGTACACCGGACACGAACGAAACCGGAACCACTCCTCCCTCGTGTGATGTTCGCCAACCGATCGATGAATCTTGCGAACACAGCGATGGTGCTCTTCGGGGCGGCGTTCTCGGCTAACAGTTTGAACAATGTGCTGTTTCTGCGCACGGAGTGGGAGTTCGGCATTGTCCGGGCGGGGCTGTTCTCGGTGTTATCTCCGGTGATTGTGGCGTGCACCTCGTTCATCGTGGGTCGAAATGTTCACCGCTTCGGTTTACGGAATCTCTTATTGGTCGGGTCAGCGCTCTTCGTTCTCTGCCAACTGTCGTTCCTGACGGTGATCACTGACGTTCCTCATCCGTGGTCGAGGTGGATCCCGGCGATGGCGCTGCTCGGACTGGCCATTGGGTGCCTGGCTCCCGCCATCGCAGCGTCGGCAGTTCAGCACGCACCACCGGCGCAGTTCGCTCTTGCTGGCGCTCTCAACTCGACGGCGCGCCAGATCGGTTCTGCCCTCGGCGTTGCGCTGCTGGTCGCAGTGCAGGCCACGGCGACGGGTATCGGCGGATACCGAGCCGGCTGGGCAACACTCGCTGGACTCGCTGCTCTCAGCGGCGCGATCTCGCTCATGCAGCCACGTGCAGAGGTGGTCGCACGTCGAGATGGTCTCTGAGCCGACTGTCTGAGCTGTCTGACAGCTCAGCTGGGGCAGGTTGAGAGGGTCGCGTCCGACCCAACCCCGATCGACTGATCTTCGCCAGCCTTGCCATCGGTGGCGAAGATCGTCAGGTCGGCGTTGCTCTGGATGACAGTCACCGTGAAGGTGGTGGTTCCCGAGCCTTGGACGGTTCGGGTCCCGGGCGTCACCGATGCGAATCGACCGCCGAAGACCAACCCGGTGAGCAATTCGATCGAATCGCCGTCTGGGTCTGACACCGACACCACCACCCGGTACTCCTCGCCACTCTCTGAACCATTGTCGATTCTGCATGCTGTGAGCGAAGTGATCTCCGGCCCACGATTCGCTACGGCCGTTGTCGTTGTCGTCGTTGGCGTTGTCGGGGTGACCGTTGGAATGGTTGTGGTTGTGGTCGCCACGGTTGGGATCGTCGTCGTGGTCGTCTCGAACTGGATCGGCTCCTCCGGTTCCTCGACCGCGATGGCGT
>JBDQKN010000034.1:0-12988 GCA_040263235.1 Ilumatobacteraceae bacterium | reverse complement strand
GTTCAGGAGTGATGTTCTGGGCATACCAACAGTGGCGAAGGGCAACACCCTCGACCTTTTCTCCTCGGGCAAGGATCATCCGCATTGGAGCCGCGAAGAGGCTGGCACACGTTGCGCCATGGCGAGCAACCTGTGGGAGAAACCCGCTCGCCGAGAAGGTGTGCATCAGCGCAACTGATGCGCCCACCGCAATCGCCGATGCAAAGGAGTAGTACTGCGCGTTCGCATGGAATAGGGGGAGCACGACGATCTGCCGGTCTTCGCTAGTGAGTCCACTCGCCCCAGCCATCGCCTGCCCGGCAAACGCATAGTTCGCCTGGGTGATCTCTACCCCTTTCGGCCGACCGGTTGTGCCGCTCGTGAACATCACCGCAGCTCGGTCACGGGGCGTTGGGTCGCCTGGAACAACGTCAATGGTCCCGCCGAGCCATCGGAGTTCGGTGTCGCTCTCGTCTACTCGGATGACACGCATCGAGCCAGCCGCCTCAACGTAGGGCTCAGCCCTTGACTCTGCGCAGAAGCCCACCACCGGCTCTGTCCGGCTGATGTGGTCAGCAAGCTCAGGCGCACGGCTCATCGGATCAGACGGGACGATCCATGCTCCAAGGCGGACCGCTGCCAGCCAGACCGCGATGAAGGTCGGGGAGTTCGTGAGAGCCAGGTGCACCGCCGACCCTTGGACAACACCCTCGGACCGAAGTGTCGCCATCGCCCTGTTCACGAGGCCGTCAAACTCACCGTAGGTCCAGTCGGCTATCTCGCCGCTTGGTCCTTCGAAGGTCAGGAACGGCCGAGACGGACCATCAAACACAGCGCGCTGCCAGGCAGCAGCGAAGGTTGAGGGCTCGTGTGCGGACATCACGAAGTCGGCGCTCCGTATCCGCCACCACCGGGCAGCTCAAGTCGAACGACATCCTCGGGCGAAAGCGTGAGACGCGACTGTGTGCGTACCGGCTCCCCGTTGACGAGGAACGCCCCGGCCTGTCCGGGCTCACCGCCAAACACCCCTTGAGGCGGAGCGTCAAGTCTGCTCGCCACGGCATTGAGTTGCCATGAACGCGAGGTGTCGACGGAGAACTCGACAACCTGACCGAGCCCCCCGGTCTGACGCCCGCGGCCGCCTGACCCGCGTCGGAGCGACTTCTCTCGAAATCGGATCGGTGCCGATGCTTCCACGACCTCGATCGGTACGGCCGACACTCCGGTTGGGTAGGAGCATGCGTCGAGTCCCGATTTAGTCGAGCGGGCGCCGACCCCACCTGCATACGTGAACATCGCCGTGATGAAGGGGCTTCCATCATCGTGGTTTCCGTTGACCTGCATGGTCCACACCGCACCAGAGCCCTCTGCCATCGCGTCGTCTGGACGGACCTGGGCCAACGCCTTCAAGAGCGCATTCGGCAAGAACATTCCGACCACGTGACGTGCAGTTCCGGGTTGCGGGAGTTGGGCGTTGACGATCGAGCCCTCCGGGGCCTCGACGAGAATTGGCATCAGACTTCCGTGATTGTTCGGAATCTCCGGGTTGAGCACCGACCTCACCGTGAACGTGGTGTACGCGTGGGTGTAGTTCTTGACGACGTTGATACCCCACGGACTTGCCTCAGAGGTCCCGTCGTAATCGACCGTGATTTCGCCGCGACCAGGGTCGACAACAATCGCGCAGACGATGTCGATTCTGCTGCCATCTGCGAGGTCGAGTACCGCTGAGGACTCGTAACGACCAGCTGGTAGCTCCCTGATGCTCGCTCGAGTTGCAGCCTCGGAACGGTTGATGATCTCGTCCGACAGACCTTCGATGTCATCGAGTCGATGGGCGTCACACAGTGCATTGAGCCGCTGCGCGCCGATATGGCCCGAAGCCAACTGCGCGTGGAGGTCACCTGCCATATGGTCGGGTTGGCGGACGTTCGACAGGATGAATCTCCACACATCCTCGTTGCGCTCGCCACCCCGCATGAGCCGGCAGATCGGGATCCAAAGCCCCTCTTCGAAGCAGTCACGACCCCCAGCGCCGATGCCGTAGCCGCCAACGTCGGTGTGGTGGATAGTCGATCCGAAGAACCCGATGATCCGGTCGTTGCGCCACGCAGGAACCAGCACGGTGACATCTAGCAGCTGCCCGGCCGTCTTGTACGGATCGTTCGTCACGAGGACGTCACCCGGTTCGAGCGACTCGATTGGGATCTCCGCCAGCATGTTTGCCGCACCGATGGCCAGGGAGTTGATATGGCCGGGGGTGCCGGTCACCGCCTGTGCAACCATCCTGCCGCGACGATCGAACAGGGCATTGGCCAAATCGCCTGCCTCGCGGACAATGGGTGAGAACGCAGCACGTTGCAGCGCTCGAGCCTGCTCATTGACCGTCGAGATCAGTGACTGCCACAGGATCTCGAGTTCAACGGGATCGAATTCGCGGGTCGTCGTCATGACGCACCTCCCTTTCCGCGTTCGGCAATCAGACTTCCATCTGAAGCCACCTCAACCGACCAACCCGGCCGGATCACCGAGGTGGTCTCTCGTTCCTCGACGACTGCGGGGCCATCGAATCGTGCTCCAGCCCCAAGATCCGCCCGTCGATAGACCGGCGTGTCGATCTGTTTCTGCCCACGGACGAAGGTCATGGGGCGGTGGGCGACGGGGGTCGGTGATCCCGATGCCGCGTGGAGGCTGGCATCTGGTTCGACCGATGTCGACGCAGCCAGCGCTGACAGGCGCCAGGTAACGGCCTCGATCTCGACGTCAGGAATAGTCATGCCGTAGATGCGGGAGTACTCGGCGTCGAAGGAGGTCCGGACTTCATCAAGGGTCGCAGGCCATTGGTCACCGCCTCCCACCCAGATGGTGATCTCGTTGCCCTGCCCGGCGTAGCGAGCGTCGATTCCGTAGCGGAACTGCACCGCGCCGTCGGGAACGCCTGCGGCAGATAGCACTCGGCGACCCTCAGCCCGAAGCTCGTCAAGGAGGCCATCGCGCTCGGCTGGGTCGACGGTGGCCAACGGGCGTGGGAGCGACCGAGCTAGATCGATCCGAACCGGCGATACGAGAGTGCCGAACGCCGAGAGCACACTTGCGTTCACCGGGAAGATGACTCGATCAGCCTCGAGGAGTTCCGCAACGCCGCAGGCATGAACAGGGCCTGCGCCACCAAATGCGATGAGCGGCACCCCTCGGAGGTCAACCCCCATCTCCACGCCGTGCATCCGTGCGGCTGCTGCCATGTTCTGGTTGACGATCTCTTGAATCCCGGCTGCTGTCTCGAGGATGTCGAGGCCGAGCGGAGTACCAACATTTCCAACTGCGTTCTCGGCAAGCGAACGGTCGAGTGGCATGTCACCCCCGAGGAATCCGTCTGGGTCAAGTAGTCCGAGAACCACGTCAGCATCGGTGACTGCCGGCTCAACGCCACCCCGCGCGTAACTCGCCGGACCGGGTTCGGCACCCGCCGATTCGGGTCCGACCTTCAGCAGGCCGAACTGGTCAACTCGTGACAAACTCCCGCCACCCGCACCAATCTCCACGAGGTCAACGGAGGGCACCGAGACAGGGAAGCCTGAGCCCTTCTTGAATCTGTAAGCACGGGCCACCTCGAATGTGTTGGTGAGTTCTGGTTCACCATTCTCGATGAGACATGCCTTGGCAGTCGTACCGCCCATGTCGAAACACAGCAGCCTGTCGATGCCCAGTCGTTCTGCGAACCACGAACCGGCAAGCGCTCCGGCAGCCGGACCCGCCTCAACCAAACGAATGGGGGCGCGAGCAGCGTCGTCGGCTGACACCACCCCTCCATTGGAGAGCATCATGAGCACCGAACCGCCGAAGCCCTCTGACACAAGCCACTTCTGAAGCTCGTCGAGATAGGGGCCGATGACCGGCATGGTCGCTGCGTTGCAGGCCGTAGTGATCATCCGCGGGTATTCACGGATCTGTGGAGAGATGTCGGCCGAGAAACACACTGGAACGCCGAGGGCTTCCTCGAGATAGTGAGCGGTAGCAACCTCGTTTGCGCGATTGATGTAGCTATTGAGCAGGCAGATCGCTACTGAGTCGACTTCTGCTGCCCGCAACTCATCCGCCAGGGCACTGAGCGCAGCATCAGAGGGCTCGAGAAGTACGTCACCGAACGCGGTCGTTCGCTCGTCGAGCTCAAATGTACGGTCCCTCGGAATCGGGGGCGCGGGGAATTCGATCTGCAAGTCGTACATGTCATAGCGGTGCTCGTCACGGATGAGGAGCGTGTCGGCGAAACCCTTAGTCGTGACGAGACCGCTTCGTCCGATCTTGCCTTCGATGAGGGCGTTCGTGATCAACGTGGTTGCGTGCACGATCGGCGCCGTGATCTCGCTCGGCAGCACCCCGGCCCGCTTCAGAAGCTGGTTGACGCCCGTACGTACGCCCTTCAGAGGAGCCGAGGGCGTCGTCAGAGTCTTATCGACTACGACCCGACCTGAGGTTGCATCGAGGAGGACGACATCGGTGAAGGTCCCACCAATATCAACAGCAAGACGCCAGTTCGCGGCCATCAGCTATTCCTCAGATCGTCGCGGGGCGGAGCGAAGACGTCGAGGATCCAGCATTCGTCAAATTCGTCGTCGCCGATGAAGATGCTGTCCCCATGCCAGACGCCCGGATGAGCCAGGTAGATCTCGTTCTCCCCGAGAACCACTCGGTCGTCCGACTCCTGATCGCCAATTCGGAAATCGAGTTTTCCGCGGACGATCACACCAAGCTGCTCATGATCCTCATGTCGATGGAGGAATGAACCAGTCGAGCCACCCTTGATTCGCCAAAAGCAGAGTTGAAGGTTGTCCCCGGTGATGACCCGCCGACGGAAGCCGTCTCGGTCGGTCTCTTTGAACTCTTCGTCCTCCAAGAAGTAGCAGTACTGATCGGCCAGTTTCATGCGGTATGTCCTTCGTCTGTGCGTGTTCGTTCGTTGAGGGTGGTGATGGTGCCCCCGAATCGCTGGCGGTCACCTGCGAGATCGAGGGGTCGGACGATCGGCTGATCCTCAAGGTCGCCCCAATGCTCCCGAGGGGTCAGCCACATGACCTCGAACTCGAGGTCATCAGGATCGCGGCAGTACAGGCTCTTGTTGAAGTGATGGTCGGACGCGCCAAGAAGCGCCCCAGCGCCATCGAGTCGCTGCCGCATCTCCTCCAACTCGTCAAGGGTGGCGACCTCCCAAGCAAGGTGATACAACCCGACGGTCCGTTGACCAGCTGCAGACGGCGCCATGTCGTCGCCCACGGTGAAGAAGGCAACATCATGATGGTTCTGGCTACCTGGCGCCCTCATGAACACGAAGGGCCCCGGACCATTGATCACGGTCGAGAAGCCAAGAACCTCCTCGTAGAAGACACGATGTCGTTGCGCATCACGAACATAGAGAACTGCGTGGTTCATTCCACGGATCACGCTGGGCTCCTTTCAAGGAACTTGATGAATTGGCGGCGCCACTCGACAGAGCCGCGGTCGGCCTGAACGCTGGCGAGATCGGTCTGACCGAGAGGTAGCGAACCGGGCACTCGTTCAAGCATCAGGCGATCCTCCTCGCCGATCGCACGATCGAACGCGATGACTTCCTCGCCGTCGACTGAGAAATCGTCATTACGCCAGACGACGAATGTGAAGTAGCAGTGTTCGTCGTCGATTGGCGTTGAACAGAGCAGCAGGATGTGCTCAAGGCCGTCCTCGTAGCGGATTGTGCTTCTGACAGTCAGCGGCAGTGTGAATCCCGTCGACATGTGCCGGTGGACAACGAGGTCATCCGAACCAGATATTCGTTGCGCATCATCGTCACTATTGCGAGCATCGACCTCGAACTGGTAGCCGAACCAGCCGTCGCCGAGATCCTCGAGTTCGAGTTTCGGCACAGTCGTCTTCTGGCGATCTCCGAATGTGCCGGTGTGGACCCAAGGGAAATGGCTGATGTCCATGAAGTTGTCGGTGAGTCGCGTCGCCGAGGCAGTCCACCGCTGAACCCCGCTATTGATCCGACGGAAGCGGGGCTCGGTCTCCTGTGGGATCTTGGGAATATCGAAGTGTGGTTTGTCAAGGCAGGCCCAGATCAGTCCGTAGCGTTCGTCGACCGTGATGCATGGGAGGTGAGCAGCCGGTGGAATCGCCGTCCCCTCATCGGCGCTTGGTACTCGAACGCAGCGACCGCCGTCACCAAACGCCCATCCGTGATACGGGCATGAGACAACACCGTCTGTCACCCATCCGAGCGAGAGTGGGGCCTCTCGGTGAGGGCATCGATCGGGAGCCGCCACAATCGAACCTGACGGTGAGCGCCAGATAACCAACTTGTCTCCGAGCAGGGTCGCAGAGATCAAGGATTCGCCGCTGACGTCGGTTGATTCGGCCACCGGGAACCAACAATGCCTCAATGCTGGATTGTGGATGAACCCCG
Organism: Ilumatobacteraceae bacterium; assembly: GCA_040263235.1. Lineage (GTDB taxonomy): Bacteria > Actinomycetota > Acidimicrobiia > Acidimicrobiales > Ilumatobacteraceae > Casp-actino5. The sequence goes on along the minus strand of JBDQKN010000034.1, from coordinate 6,573 downwards.
TCATGCTCCCCCTGTGCCGTATGAACAGCTTGAATCACGCCCTGCCATCGGATGGTCAGACCAACTGACCACCTGATGTCTAGCAGAAGGACATCCTTACCTGTCAAGTTGTCAGGGCGGGTTTCAGGAAATGGACGGGTGCAGCATCGAATGCTCGATTTCAGTCAGATGGTCCTCAACTGCTGTCGCCATCGCCACCGGGTCCCCTGCGCAATAGGCATCGGCGATTACGCAATGACCGTCGACAGCGCTGCGGATGATCTCATCAACTTCGCGTTGGTCGCGCTGCTCAGTCAGCAGCGAATCGATCTCCCATGACCGGAAAAGTCGGTCGAGCACCTTTGAATACAGCTCGAGTAGCAAGGGATTCCCACAACCTGAAGCGATGAGGGTGTGAAACTCGCGGTCCAACTGTCGAAACTCGCAGAGGCTCAGTGCCGCCCTGAACTGTTCCAGCACGGCCATGACTGCCACCCGGGATTCAACAGTCGACCGAGCAGCGGCGAGTGCGAACACCGGAATCTCAAGCACTCGCCTCGTCTCGAAGAGTTGATGTACGAACTCCTCCGTCGACGAGTCGGACTCCACGGCCACGTCGGGGAGTTGCTCGGAAACCCAGGTCCGATTGCCACGGCGCTCGACAAGGCCCATCGACAACAAACCTTGAATCGCCTCTCGCACCGAGGTGCGCGCTACCTCGAACTGTTCACTCAACTCGCGTTCTGAGGGCACCCGTGCGCCGGGAGACAATTCACCGGTGGTGATCATCCTGAGCAATTGCTCGCGTATCTGACCACTGACCGTGTTGCGTGTGATGGGTTGGAACGTCATAAGTGAACATTTCGGGTTGTTCGTCTGACCAAAGACCCTAACCATCATCACCAGCCCGCGCCACTTAAGCTCTGGTCAGACCAACTGACCGAAACTATGATGACCGAGTACGTGCCAGAGGAGGCCGCTGATGACCGAACCGATCTACCAAATTCACCCCACCGAAGCACGCTGGACCCATGTGGCCCTTCGTGTCGATGACATCGATAAGACCATCGACTTTTACACGTCGATGACCCCGCTCGAACTCATCGACCGTCGCGAAGACGATATGGGCTACGGCGCTTGGCTTGGCATGCCAGGAGAGACGAATAACCCTTTCATCCTCGTGATCGCACAATTCTTCCCAGAGACCGATCCTTTCAAGAACGCCCCGAACGCCGTCCTCGCCCCATTCGCTCACCTCGGCATCGAGATGAGCGAGAAGTCGAATGTCGATGAGATCGCAGCTCGAGCCGAAGCGGCTGGGTGCCTTGCGATGCCCCCAACGATGATGCCGCCGCCAATCGGCTACATCTGCATGCTTCGCGACCCCGACGGCAACATGGTTGAGTTCTCCTGGGACCAGGGGGTCTGGTCAACACTCCAGGAGCGCTGGGGCACGAACCGAGACTGAACCTCCTGGGGCGATCAGTCGACGGAGACACTTCGCCTTGTCCCTACAACGCGAACCGAGCGCAGCCGTGCGTTCGTTCACAAAACTCGTCACCACATGAGCAGCGATCACGTTGGGGGCACCACCCCACAAATCCCGATATACCCCGGGCCCGGATCGGGGGCGACACCGGGGGAACAGCGCCCCGAACCAGCAGTGGCCGCGAAAAAGCCCTGCTCAGAGGAACTTTTTTGGAATCCGGCCGAAAAACGCAACGGTCTCCGGATCTGGGATCCGGAGACCAAGTTGGTGGCGGGGGCAGGATTTGAACCTGCGACCTTCGGGTTATGAGACAGACGAGCTAGTTTCCGGGTCACCCAGCCTGACCAGCGGATACGCCCATTCTCGCAGGTCAGAGGCCATTTGTCGATGCGTCGATGGTCCCCTCTGCTCCCCGGTGGACCCCGCTGTTTACGGTTGTGCTGTTACCTGTGTGTTACCTCGATCGCAGTGCCCGACACCGAACGGCGTCGGCCCAGCCATCACGCTGAGTGAGAACCAGCGTCTCGTTGGCCTGGCGTACTCGATTCTCCGTCGGCCACCAGGGGCGGGGATGCAGCTCGACGGTTCGTCGTCACCGCCGCTGCATCACTACCACCACGTATGGGCGACGGTCCCCGACCTCGACACTCTGCCCCGACAGCTCAGTGTGCTCGACAAGACCGAAGTCCGAGCCGAACACAGAAGCGAGACCCTCGGCGTCGTAGCGTTCGACCGGGAGACCTGCGCACTGCTCCGGGCCGCCGGGAGCGAAGGTTGCGATGACGAGGTGCCCTCCCGGGGCGATGGCTCGCCGTGCGCTCTCGACGTAACACCGCCGGTCGTCTTCGGTGGTGAGGAAGTGGAAGACGGCCCGGTCGTGCCACAGCGTCCAGGTCGAGGCCGGTTCCCAATCGGTGGCATCGGCACGGATCCATGTCACGTTGCCGGCGGCCGAGCCGAGCCGGGCTCGAGAGCGTTCAAGCGCAGCATGTGACAGGTCGAGGACCGTCACGTCCTCGTAGCCAGCTTCGACGAGTTCATCGACCAAGCGGCTATCGCCCCCGCCGACGTCGATGACGGGATCGCTCGGCGTCGAGTAGCGCCGCACGAGATCACAGGTCGACGGCGACGGTTCGTACCAGCCGAGATCCTCGGTCGCCCGGGTCTGGTAGATCGCGTCCCAATGCTCCTGCGTCGCCATCATCGACCACCCGCGCCGGCGCCGGCAGCAACGGGCAGGCCGGCGTCGCGCCATTGCGGGAAGCCGTCCTCGAGGCGACGCGCCTGACGACCGGCAGCGCTGAGGCGGCGGACGGCTTGGTCGGCGTACACGCAGAACGGGCCACGGCAGTAGGCCACGACCTCGAGGTCGTCGGGAAGTTCTGCGAGTTGCCGGTCGAGGTCGTCGACCGGGATGCAGTGGGCGCCGGCGATGTGCCCGGCCGCATACTCGGGATGGGGGCGGACATCGAGGACGAGAACGTCGCCTTCGTCGAGGCGCCGGGCCAATTCGCCTCGTCCGATCGGTTCGAACCCGGACCGATCACCGAGATAGTCAGCAGCCAGCGTGTCGAGCTCGTCATGATGCGCGATCGCAACGTCCCGCAGCGCAGCCCACAGCGCCCCGACCCGTGGGGAGGCCAGCCGGTAATGAATCCGGTTACCGTCTCGGCGGGTGCGGACCAGGCCTGCGGCAGCGAGGGCACGAAGGTGGAACGACGTGTTGGCGACACTCTGGTCGATCTCGGCGGCAAGCTCCTCGACGTGGCGTTCGCCTTGTTCCAGCACGTCGATCAACTCGATACGGCGCCCCGTCGACAGCGCCTTTGCCACCTGCGCGAACCCGTCGAAGAGCGCCGCCTTCGCCTCGTGATCCCCAACGTCCATCTCGATCTCCCGTCACAAGGTGCTCAAGTGTCTACTTGAACAGGCTACCGAGGGCACTAGCGATCCTCAAGCAATCACTTGAGAAGATCGCCTCTGTCGATTTCGAGCCGAAAGGTCGAGCGGCGTGCCCATCGCGCCGAGGACGATGCGATCGGCGGAGCCCTCCGGCGGTGAGGGCGGAGTCGGCGCAGGTCAGCCGTTGGCTGCGACCTGCATGACGGTCATCATTCCGGCTTCGCCGTGTTCCTGGATGTGGCAGTGGAGGACCCATTCGCCGACGTCGAGGGGGACGAGGCCGATCTCGACCTCGTCGAGCATCTCGAGCAGGACGGTGTCTCGGAAGTAGGGCTCGTGAACGGGTTCGCCGTTGCGGGTCAGGACCTTGAAGAACTGGCCGTGCAGGTGGATGGGGTGCATGGGGTGGGTCTGGTTGACGAGGCGGATCTTGGTGAACTCGCCCTCAGTGAGCTCGATGGGCTCGTGGTCGGGGTAGGCGGCTCCGTTGATGGTCCAGATCCACTGGTCGCCATCGTTGTGGGTTTCGAAGAGGAGCTCGTGATCAACCGGGGCTTCGAGTGCGGCGCCCCAGTCGGGAACGGCCGGGTTGGTCGCCGGATCGAACGACGGCGTCTCGGTCATGCCGGCAGCTTCGCCTTCGACGACGATCGCGGCGAGCGGCTGGGGGCTGCCGGTGAAGGTGTCGACGGTCGGGTAGGTGCCGGGTTCGGTCGGTGCGGTGAGGTCGACGTCGATCCGGTTGCCCGGTGCCAGGGTCAGCGACGCCAGATCGGGGTGGTCGCCGACGGTGAGGCCGTCGACGGCGACCACCGTGGCGTCGAGGTCACCGAAGTCGGGGACGTAGACCCGACCGTTGGAGGCGTTGACCAGACGGAGCCGGATCCGCTCCCCCGACGCGACGTTCAGTTCGGTGGTGGTGCTGGCGTTGACGGTGATCAGGTTGCCCCAGCGGCCGTTGTGGGTTCGATCGGCGGAGGTGTTGAACGCCGGGTCGACCTGGCCGGTGTCGTCGAGGAGCCAGTCATCGAGGATCCAGACCTCGTCAACGTCGTAGCCGGTGTCGATGGGGTCGTCGACCACGATGCTGCCGTAGAGACCGCGCTCGAGTTGCTGGCTGCCATCGGTGTGGGAGTGATACCAGTAGGTGCCAGCATCGGGTGGCGTGAACTCGTAGACGAAGGTGTCGCCCGATTCGATCCGGGGCTGGTTGACGCCGGGGACCCCGTCCATGTCGTTGGGGACCCGGATGCCGTGCCAGTGGATCGTGGTGGCGGCGTCGAGATCGTTGCGCACAGTGACCCGCACCGTGTCGCCGAGCGTAGCGCGCAGCGCAGGTCCCGGGACCGTGCCGTTGTAGGCCCACACCTTTGTCTCGACGCCATCGACCAAGTCGAGAGTCGTCTCGGCTGCGGTCAGTTGGACGTCGATCACGTCGCCACCGGCGGCGGGCTCGGCCGGGTAGGCGCCGTCGAACTCGGCTTCGAGGTCACGGCGCAACGCGTCGGATGGGTCCGGCCACAACGCCACCGCAGCAACCGCTGCCGCGACCACCACCATTGCGGCCGCGCCGGCAAGCGCGATGCGACGATGACCGAGTTCGGCGAGACGCAGCCGGATCATTGTTCGAAGCCGAGGCGTTGCTGTTCGGACCGAATGAACGCGATCACTGCTTCGACCTCCTCGGCGGACAGGCCCTCGACCGCAGGCATGTCGCCGAAGGGCCAATGATGCTGCGGGGCGCCGTTGGCGATCGCGGAACGGAACGAGTCATCGGAGTGGTGGTTGGGTTCGTACACGATCGACAGGTGCGAAGGCCCTTTGTCGGTGCCGCGCAGGTCGGCGCCGTGACACGAGGCGCAGCTCTGCTGGTAGACCTCGGCGCCGAGGGTGAGGACCGGATCGTCACTCGACGCTGCTGCTGTTGGTTCACCGTCCGAACCGCAGGCTGCGGCGCCAAACGTCAGCGCAGACACGAGGATCCCGGTGGACAAGAAGGTGCGGGGGTTCATGAGGCGGCTCCCATCAATAGGGCGGTGGCGGCAACGACGGCGGCCAGAGCAACTGCTTCGAACGTGACGACAGTTCGGAATCGGGCGGCCAGTGTCGGATCGTCGGGCGCGGCACTCAGCTGCGGGATGAGCACCCGATGGTTGTAGGCACCACCGGCGGCGGCGAGCACGACCAGGACCGTCTTGACCAGAAGGGTGCGGCCCCACTGGGTCGACCACAGTCCCGATGGCGAGTCGAGGACGATGACGGTGAGGGCCAGTCCAGCGACGGCGACCGCGACGAGTGCGATCGTGGCCACGACGGAGAAGCGCAGAGCGAGCTGCAGCGCCTGGAGGCGCCGGCCGTGTCGGTGGCGACGCCACAACACGACGGCGAGCATGACCACGCCGCCGACCCAGACGGCTCCGGCGACGACATGGACGACGTCCACGAGGCCGGTCCAGAACCGGTGCCCCTTGACCACGGTGTGCCCGTCGAAGAGGTGGGCGGCCACGACCGCAATCGCCCCAACGATGGCGACCGTGGAGGTGCCGGGTTGCCAGACGTGATCGCCTGCAACGTGGCGAGGTCCCTCGGCTCGCGGGCCGGCCGGCGGGACACCGTGCCCGGGTGACGGCGATCCGTGGACTCGCCGAGCGCCGACCCCGACCAGGTCCCGCACCGCCGGGCGCTCTGAGGCCGATACGGGGGCGAGATCGAACCGGGGACCGACGGCCATGGCCAACCCACCGGTCAGCCGCAGACCGACGGCGACACCGAACACCGACCCCAGAACGTTACCGATCGCCGTCGGTGACCGCAGCGCCGCCCAGTCACCGCCGGCTTCGACGGCGACTTGGGCCGCCAGTTCGGCGACGACGCCGATCAGGATCAGGAGACCGGCCCGGCGGACCCAGAACAGCACGTGGCGGACATCGCGTCGTTCGCCGTGCAGGACCAGAGCGGCGAACACCAGGGCCCCGACGCCGAGCAAAGTCCCGGCCAAGGTCATCGTGCGAGCCGCAGCGCCCACGCGAGCCGGCGTCGATGACGGCTCGCCGGCGTCGAGGAACGCATCGAGATCGGTGGCGGCGGTCGAGTCCGGTGCCAGCGGCTCCACTGCTTCTGCCTCGGCCTCGGACCCGGCCACGTTCTGGGCAGCAATGGCGTCTTCGGCCGGCTCATCGGCGGCTGCCGCGGCGCTGGGGGGT
>JBDQKN010000033.1:0-13124 GCA_040263235.1 Ilumatobacteraceae bacterium | reverse complement strand
CCGATCTGCTTGTGCGACAACACAGCCGAAGTACAACATGTGGTGCGAACCGCGACCTCACACGGAAGTGCCATTGTTCCGCGTGGCGCCGGAACTGGACTCGCCGGTGGGGCCGTGCCCCTCGGCAATCCGGTTGTGGTTTCCCTAGCCAGGATGAACCGCGTACTCGAGGTCGATACCGAGTCGCGGGTTGCGTGGGTCGAGCCAGGAGTGGTGAATCTTGACCTCACCAAGCATCTCGCTCCGCTCGGATTTCACTTCGCCCCTGATCCCTCGAGCCAACAGGTGTGCACCATCGGTGGCAACGTGGCAAATAACTCGGGTGGGCCGCATTGCCTCGCGTACGGAGTGACCAACGCCCACATCCTTGCCGTTGAGGTAGTCCTCCCAGATGGCGAAGTGACCATGCTCGGCGGTCTTGATGCCGAGCCCGCCGGCTACGACCTGCGAGGCGTATTCGTCGGTGGTGAGGGAATGCTCGGTATCGCAACCAGGGTGGCGGTACGAATTACCCCGAATCCCCCAGCGGTTCGGACGTTGCTTCTCTCGTTTGACACCACCCGAGATGCTGCTGCGACGGTCAGCGCAGTGATCGCAGCCGGAATCGTGCCGGCCGCAATGGAAGTCATGGATCAGCGCATTGTCATAGCCGTAGAGAATTACGTGCACGCCGGCTATCCCACCGATGCAGGGGCGGTTCTGCTCGCCGAGGTGGATGGGCTTGCAGGAGGAGTCGAGATTGATGCGGGTCGTATCGCCGAGATCGGCCGCGAGAACGGTGCCACCTCTGTGCACCTTGCAGAGGACGAGAACCAGCGGGCTCTGCTGTGGAAGGGTCGCAAAACCGCTTTCGGTGCTGTTGCACAGGTGACACCGAATTACTACCTCCATGACACGGTCGTGCCGAGATCGCGTCTTGCCGAGGTGCTCGACCAGGTGTATGAAATTGCTGATCGTCACGGCCTCCTAGTGATGAATGTGTTCCACGCCGGCGATGGCAACCTCCACCCACTGTTGCTCTTCGATGCTCGAGAGCCGGGGGTATACGACCGGGTACATGCCGCCGGGGCGGAGATCGTCGAGGCCTCCCTCGCCGCTGGCGGCGTGTTGTCGGGGGAACATGGTGTCGGTATCGAGAAACAGCCATACATGTCGATGCTCTTCTCCGATGATGACCTCGACCACCAGGAGCGACTGCGACGAGCATTCGACCCGGCTTGTCGCGCTAACCCCGGAAAGGTGATACCCGCTGGCCACTCCTGTGCCGACATTCAGCACCTCCGTTCGGTGCCCGAGGGAGTGTGGGGATGAGTCTCGACGCCTTCGTCGCAGAGGTGGGTGACAGCGATCCCGTGGCCGCCGAGGGTGCTCACACCCGATGGGACCTCGGAGGGGAGCTCGCTGCCGGAACCCGGTTGGTGCGTGCACCGTCGGGTGTGGTCGAGTATCTCCCCGACGAGATGACAGTGACCGTGTTGGCGGGAACCTCCGTTGAAGAGCTCGCGGCGATGCTGGCCGAACGGGGCCAACGCTGCGCCCTCCCCGAGCGCGGTGGCACCGTTGGTGGTGCTGTCGCCGTTGGCGAGAACCATGTCGAGGTACTCGGTCGGGGAACGATCCGAGCCTCAGTGCTGCAGGTGCGCTACGTCTCGGCCGATGGACGACTCGTGAAGGGCGGCGGGCCAACGGTGAAGAACGTCTCAGGGTTCGACCTCCCGCGGTTGATGACCGGCTCACTCGGCACCCTCGGGCTCATCGGCGAGGTGATCCTTCGAACCAACCCGCTGCCGTCGGCTAGCCAATGGCTTGAGAGCAGTGATGCTGATCCGTCAGCGGTCGCCGGTGTTGTCTTGCGGCCGGGCGCAATCTTGTGGGATGGCAGCCATGTCCGGGTGCTCCTCGAGGGTCACGCCGTCGATGTTGAGACCACCCGATCAGCGCTCGAGAAAATCGGCACCTGGGAAGCGTGTGCTGGACCGTTTGCGTTGCCAACGCACCGCTGGTCGCTCGCCCCCTCCGAATTACGGTCAATCAAAGGCAACTTTGTGGCCTCGATCGGCGTGGGAACCGTGTGGCGAGACCACCCCCAACCACCACGTAACCTCCCGGCACCGGTGATCGAGATCTCGAAGCGCCTGAAGGCGAACTTTGATCCGGCCGGGCGACTCAGTCCAGGTAGGAGTGTGCACTGATGGACCTTCGGATCGACTCAGATGAATTGGTGACCTGCATGCAGTGCGGGCTGTGTCTCACTGCGTGTCCGACGTATCGCGCAACTGGCGACGAGACGTACTCCCCGCGCGGCCGTATCGCCCTCATGCGAGAAGTACAGGACCACGACGCGCCACTCACCGCCGAGGTGCTCGACGCGTTCGATACCTGCATCCAGTGCCGTGCCTGCGAACCGGCGTGCCCATCGGGGGTCCCGTACGGGCACCTCATCGAGCGAACGAAAGAAACACTCACCAGGCAACGCCACCCACGGCTTCGATCATTGATGCTCCGCCCGTTATCGATGCCACGATTGCTTCGGTTCGGGTCAAGCACGTTGGGGGTCGCTCAACGGGCGCATCTGGTCCCGGCAGCACTTGGGCGACGTCTGGGACTGCCCGATCAACTACCGATCCGGCGGACACCGCTGTCAACGTCGGGAACCGATGTGCAGTTGTTCACCGGATGCGTAATGGATGCCTGGCAGCGAGATGTGCACCGTGCAGCACAGGTCGTTCTTGAAGCAGCCGGGTTTGGCGTGGCTCCAACTGGCGACAATGCCCCATGTTGCGGTGCGCTCCACCTCCATGCTGGCCTGCGAGATCAGTCGCTTGCGTTGACGTCCAAGGTCGATGCTCAGTTGCAGCCGGAGGTGCCGTTGCTCGTCGACTCGGCCGGGTGTGGTGCACACCTGAAAGAGCACTCCTCGCTCACGGTCTATGACATACAGGAGTTCCTCGCTGAGCATCTGGACCGGCTACCAGCGGTAAAGCCGCTCGATCTGAGAGTGGCGATCCAAGATCCATGTCACCTTCGACATGTGCAGAAGGTGCATTCAGCCACTCGTTCGGTGCTCCAACCCTTCGTACGCGAGATCGTCGAGCTTGATGACGAAGGAATGTGTTGCGGGGCCGGTGGCGCATACTCGGTGCTCGAACCTGAGATGGCAGGCCTGGTACGTGACCGCAAAGTTGGCAGCATCGACCGAGCTCGGCCAGATGTGGTCGCGAGCGCGAATCCAGGTTGTTCGATGCATCTGTCAGCAGCTGGCGTGCCGACAATTCATCCGATGCAATTGATCGCTCAGGCTCTCACGGGGTAATCGACCCATCGGGTTACGAGCCGTTCACCAGTTGGCGGCCGGAACTCGCCAACCGGTGGTGGCCCAACCGTTGGTGGCGGAGGCGTGGGCGGCGGAATCAGCCGGCCGCTTGAATTTCTCCAGACAAGTCCGTCTGCACGATCTGGATTGCCTGCGATCTCAAGCTCACCGAGATGATGCAACCGATGGTGGCGATGGCAGAGAGCGACCAGATTGTCGGTGTCGGTTCTGCCGCCCTCAGACCAGTGCACCAGGTGATGGATGTCGGGGCGCAGGGTGCTTGCACAGCCCGGCACCCGGCACCCGCCATCACGCTCAACGATGATCCGTCGCAAACGCTCAGGGACGATGCGCATCGTCCGGCCGAGGTTCACAGCGGCTCCAGCGACATGGTCAAGACGACGCGCCTCCCCATCGCAGGACAGGAGGTTGGAGATCGATGCCGGAAGGGGCCGTCCAGAGGCCCACCGCCCAATCGGTGTTCCGTCATGGTCGGCGCTGACGTGGACCAACATCTGGAATCGTTGGCGACGCTCGACGCCCGCCATCGAGAGCGACCGGCGGACCATCTCCATCAAGGCGTCGGTACGGGTCACCTTCGACGGGTCATCACCGGCACGCACGAGCGCATCTCGAGCCTCAGCGAGAGCCGACTCGAATTCGGCGCCACGGTCAGCATCAAGGCGAATCGAAGCCCACCAACGGCCATCATCTCGTTGGCCGAAGGTCATCGATTCGTCGTTTGCGGGTTCAGGGGCCGGTTCGTCAAACAGTTCGCGTCGGGTCACTGTGGTGAGTTGGCGCACCGTCATTTGCCTGGCGTAAGCGGTCACCCGTTCGTCGGCCCAGTTGGGCACGCGACTGGCGACAGCGACCTGGTCAAGGGTGAGCGCACCCTCGTCAAAGGCCCGCATCAGGGTGGGGAGGTGTTCAGCACGCTCGGCAATGCGCACGATTTGGCGAGCGGTAGTGGACGAGACACCGGCTCGCCAGCACAGCCAATGTTGCGCCGAAACCACGCCCGCGCCCTTCCACGAACCATCGGCCAGCACGGTCTGTACGTGTCGGACAAGGCGAGCGTGCTGCACATTGATCGTTCCTTGAAGAGACGCCGTGACGCTTTCAGGCGCAGCGAACTCGTCATAGGACTGCTGGACCACGGCTCCAGTGTTCGAAGGCAAACTCGAACTCATGTTCATAAACAGTACATATGTTTGCCGTTTGCGGGCAACGTGCGTTCCATCCGGATTACCGATTCAGCACCTCCCTCAATCGCTCAGAGCGATAGTCGCCGAACGAAACAGCGAACCCTCCTCCCCACTACGGTGGTTGTCATGACGAGCGCAACTTTTAGGGCCTTCCGTGCCGATACGTCCGGCGAATCGATCGACCGCGGGGTGGTGACCATGTCCACCGACGACCTCGCCGACGACGGTGCCCTCGTCGAGGTTCACTGGTCGAGCGTCAACTACAAGGACGGACTTGCGTCGACGCCAACCGGACGGGTGGCTCGTTTCAGCCCAATGATCCCTGGAGTGGATCTGGCTGGTGTTCTCCTCGAAGACGCTGGCGATCTGACAGCAGGAACCGAAGTGATCGCCCATGGCTATGACCTTGGGGTCAACCGTCACGGAGGTTTCGCCCAGTTCGCAACCATTCCCACCGACTGGCTCGTGCCTCTACCCGCAGGGCTGACCACGCGTGAAGCGATGATTCTCGGCACTGCCGGGTACACCGCAGCACTGTCGGTGATCGCACTTCTCGACCACGGCATCGAACCAGATGACGGTGCCATTCTCGTGACGGGAGCAACCGGTGGTGTCGGTTCGACTGCAGTCAGCATGCTTGCCAGCCTCGGCTATTCGGTCACGGCATCGACCGGGAAGCCCGATGAGGGCTCCTTCCTCACCGGTCTCGGAGCCAGCACCATCATCGATCGAGAGACTCTCGCGGAGGCCGGCAAACCCCTACAAGGCATGCAATGGGCAGGAGCCATCGATTGTGTGGGTGGGGTGCCACTGGCCAATGTTCTGGCCCAGACCAACTACGGCGGAGCAGTTGCGGCAAGCGGTCTCACCGCCGGCAACGGTCTACCAACCACAGTGCTGCCGTTCATCCTGAGGGGGGTCACCCTGTACGGAATTGATTCGGTGCAAACCCCAATCTCGAAACGCCGAGCCGTATGGAGCCGAATCGCATCCGACCTCAAGCCCGCCGGACTCGATGCAATCGGACATGACGTCGGCCTCGAAGATCTCGACAGTGTGCTCACCGACATCTTGGCCGGCAAGGCCGTCGGTCGGGCCGTCGTTGACCTACAGCGGAGCTGACATGGAGTTTCAGAAACCATCAGAGGAAGTGCTCCGCTCGCGACTCACACCGGTGCAGTACGAAGTGACCCAACACGCTGGCACCGAAAGGGCGTTCAGTGGCGAGTACTGGAATGTCTTCGATGACGGCACCTACCGATGCATCGTGTGCGAAACCGAACTGTTCGACTCATCGACCAAGTTCGACGCACATTGCGGGTGGCCGAGTTTTCACACCGCGTTGTCAGATGATCGAGTGTCGTTCATTGAGGACCGGACTCACGGCATGGTTCGTGTCGAGGTGAGATGCGCAACCTGCGATGCCCACCTTGGGCACATTTTCCCCGACGGTCCACCACCGACTGGACACCGATACTGCATGAACTCAGCGAGTCTGCAGTTCGAACCGAAAGGTGAGGCCTGATGGCGGCACACGTCGTCGACTGGGCAGATCAGGAACGCCAGCTCACCGAGCACGTGAGTGTGCTCGTTGGGGATGCGAATGGGGGCTATCCATCGGGCAACTCCGTTGTCGTCCGCGGTGACGGAGAATCGGTCATCATCGATCCGTCGGTCACCGTGGTTGCAAAAGGCGGTGCCCCCGTGCGCATCGACGCGATGATCACGAGTCACGGCCATGAGGACCATCTTCCGGGCACCGGGCTGTTCACCGATGCTCGGGTTCATGTCCATGAAGCAGATCGCCATGTTCTCGAGAATCCCGAGCACATGCTTGACGCGTACCAGTTGACGGGTGCTGACCGTGACGAATTTCGACGGTCCCTCTTCGAGGAGTTCAACTTCGCGCCAAGACCCGACGCTCACGGATTCCATGGCGGCCATATCTGGAATCTCGGTGGAGTCGATGTCGAAGCGGTCCACCTCCCGGGCCACACCGCCGGTCACTCAGGATTCCGGATCTCAGAGGGAGTGTTCTTCCTCTCAGACATTGACCTCACCGGATTTGGCCCGTACTACGGCGACACCTGGTCGAGTCTTGATGACTTCGAGAACTCGCTCATCAAGGTGCGCGACGAAGATGCCGAGTTCTACGTGACCTTCCACCAGAAGGGTGTGATTGAGGGACGCGAGCGGTTCCTCGACATGCTCGACGCCTACCACTCGGTCATCGAGCGTCGACATTCGAACATGCTCGAGTTCCTCGCTGAGCCACGAACAGTCGCAGAGATGGTCGCCCACCGGTTCGTCTATCGACCTCACGTTGAGATGTCGTTCTGCGACTCGATCGAGAGCAAGACCGCCGAACTACACCTTGCCCGAATGCTGACCCGCGGCGAGGCAGTCGAGGTCGACAGCGGCCGCTACCAGGCCGCCTGAACAATCCCGGCTACTGCGTCTCGGTACTCGGCCACTCGCTGCAAGTGACCATCGACATCCGTGTCTCCTGCATTATGTGTGGCGATCGACAGGTGGGTGCAGCCAAGTGCACCCCATTTCTCAGCATGGCCGCGCCAACGGTCGGGATCACCACCTGCGAACTGGGCCTGGGCGTGGACCGTGAATTCATCCATCGACAGACCGAGCTCAGCTCGTCGTGCACGGATCGCATCAAGGCAGGCAGCAGACTTGTCATTGGGTGATCCGAGCGGGATCCACCCCTCGCCGAGTCGGGCACAGCGCTCGAGAGCTGCAGGCGCAGACCCACCGAAACTCACTGGGATCGGAGCCGATGGCCGAGGCAGGATGCTCGCCAACTCCATCTGATTGAACTCACCCTCAAAACTGAAGGCGTCCTCGGTCCAGAGACGCTTCATGAACACGACCTGTTCCTCGAGGCGAGGGCCCTTGCGGTCGAATCCAGCGCCGAGCGCGTCGTACTCGACCTTGTTCCAACCGATGCCAACACCCAGCCGGAACCGGTTACCGGAGAGGATCGCGACCTCGGCAGCCTGTTTCGCTGCGAGCGCCGCCTGCCGTTGGGGAAGCACCATCACCGAGGTAACCAATTCGGCACGTTGGGTCACTGCTGCAAGGAACCCGTACAGCACGAATGGTTCATGGAATGCCGTATCGGAGTCGTACGGGCCCTTGAACCCTCCTGGCCGGTCACGCTTGGCGCCGAGCACGTGGTCGTACACCATCAGGTGTCCAGCGCCGAGCTCCTCGGCACCTTCAGCGAAGGCACGGATTGCTCCCGGGTCAGTACCGATCTCGTTATGCGGGATGACGACGCCAAACTCCATGTCGCCAAGGTTCGCAGATTGGCGCTACTTCACCACGATCCCGAGCTGCCGCCACCGCCGCCACCACCGGCTCCGCCACCGCCGCCACCTCCTGAAGACGATGGTGTCGTCGTCGCCGAGGAGAAGGTGCTCACGTGGTGATGCATGAACGCAGTGGTTGTAACCGTGGTCATCACAGCGGCATCACCAAGAGCCTGTGCTGCTCGTTCCCACGCCTCGGCCTCACCGAGCGCAACCGCCCACGCTGTGTACTCACGTAGCACGCCGCGCTCGAGGGCTTGTTCAACATGGGTGGCCTCACTGGCAGCGAGGAAGCGTCGAAATGACTCCACCCGAAGGAATGCCGCCGACCCTGTAGCGGTCCGGGCTGCCCGATCGGAGAGTGTCGCCACCACGCCGATGATTGCGCCCGCCACCGCTGCGATTCCCACAGCGGCGAACACGTTGCCAGTGATCGACCCCGCGGATGAACCCGTCGCGCGCAGGGCGGCACCGGTCACGAAAACGATGAACGACAACAGAAGCGAAACCAAGATCGAGGCGCCAATTGCGCCGCGGCGCGAGAGGCGCGACCCCATCCGCGTCCACCAGTTTCTTGACCCGATCTGTGCGGTCAATCGGTTCTCAATCTCGGACCACACTTCGGCGAAACCCGCCGAATATCGCTTCTCAATGGTCCTTGAGCCACCAGGGACAAGCGACTCAAGCACATGGAGATCATCGGCGGTGGGCGCGACCTCGGTGCGGGAGAGGGACACCGTGCCGTCGCGCTCGTCTGCGGTGAGCACACCCGACCCCAATTGGCTTGAAATCCACGCCGATACGGTCTGAGTGCCTACCGCCTCGTCGAGTAACACCCGACCCTCCCACGGGGAAACGCCATCTGGTGGGGCAAATTCGACGGTTGCCATCGACACCAACTCATCGTCGGTCACCCGTCGAGTTGATGCACCCGGCACGGGATAGGCGGCACCGCCCGCATCGACTGCAGCAACTTCGTTCGATCCCCGTTTGATCGACCTCCTGATCACCAGAATTCCTGCGCCGAGGGCCACCAGGAACACGAGACCTGCACGCCAGCCAGTCGACGGGTCGTCGATTGGCGGGAACGTCGGCCCGGGGTCGACACCGACTGGTTCACCGAGCACCGTCACAGCGCCTGAGAGATTGATTCCTGCACCAGCTGGCAACGGTTCAAATACCACCTGCTGGCCAACCTCGCCATCGACAAGTTCACAACCGCCGAACTCGCCCCAATCGCCCACCGAACACAAGGCGTCATCGAGTCGGAACCCGTCGAGCACAACGGTGAACCGTCCGGTTTCGAGTTCCTCTCCCGGATCGATCACCGAGAGGTTGAAGCTGTTGTCCATCGGGGTGTCAGCCAGCGTGAAGGCGAGCACGAACCGGTGCCGGCCCGATACGACCACATCGGGATCTCCGATTCGTATCCCCACCTCACCATCGCCATCGTCAATCCAGATCTGGTCCGACACCGAGGACGAGTACGCCTCGACATCGGTTGGTTCGCCGAAATCGGTTCGGAGAATCCGCTCGTACCCATGGCGGGAAAGATGTCCAAAGTCGATGTCGACAAACTCGGTGATCCGCAAGCCACCCGACACGGCAGGTTCGAGGACGATGGTCTTGGCATCAAACCGTTCACCGCGGTTCGGACTTGCGAAGAAGCCGACTAAGGCCGTCACCGAAAGCAGCACTGAGGTGATGAGCACCCCTGGTAGACGCCGAAGTACATCCATCCCGACGACCCTAGAGCACCAGTGGTCGACCTACGATCGCCACATGACCGGAACCCTCGTGATCCTTCGACACGGCCAGAGCGAATGGAACCGCCTGAATTTGTTCACCGGTTGGCATGACGTCGAACTCACCGATCAGGGCCGCCAAGAGGCAACCCGCGCTGGCATCACTATGGCCGAGGAGGGACTCCGATTCGACGTAAGCCATACCTCGCTCCTCATCCGAGCCGTCATTACCCAGAACCTTGCCCTCGAGGCCATGGGCCAACCGTGGCTGCCAGTCGAGCGACACTGGCGCCTCAACGAACGCCATTACGGGGCGCTCCAAGGACTCGACAAGGTCGAGACCACCAAACGCCACGGCGAGGAACAGACCTACGTGTGGCGTCGGAGCTTCGACACGCCACCGCCCGAAGTTGGCCCTGAGAGCCCTGAACATCCGGCCAACGATCCCCGATACCGACTGCTGCCCCGCGATGTCCTACCCGGTACAGAATGCCTGCGCGACGTGGTCGCAAGGGTGCTTCCCTACTGGCATGACCACATCGCACCCCAGTTGCTCGCCGGCCTCGACGTGCTCGTTACTGCACACGGAAACAGCCTTCGCGCCTTGTTGATGCACCTCGAAGACATCCCCGCCGACGAGATCGCCGAGGTCAATATTCCAACCGGTGTTCCCCGTCGCTACGAGTTCAATGATGAACTCGGAGTCACCGACGCCGACTACCTCGGGGATCCCGATGTGATCGCTGCGGCCATCGCCCATGTCGCCGGTCAAGCAACCTCTTCACACTGATCTACGATCCGCCCATGGGGAGCACCAAAGATCACCTGCGACATCTGGGAAGCGTTCCACTCTTCTCATCATGCAGTCAGAAGGAGTTACAGCGCATCGCCAAAGCGGGCACCGATGTCACGATGACCGCAGGGTCGGTCATCGTTGATCAGGGTCAGACAGGGCGAGAGGCATTCGTCTTGATGTCGGGCACCGTCACCGTTCGAAGGAATGGGCGCAAGATCGCCTCGCTCGGTCCCGGTGCGATACTCGGGGAACTCTCCCTTCTCGACCACGGACCACGAACAGCAACCGTCACCTGCGACACCGAATGCGAGTTGTTCGTTCTCGACCAACGGCACTTCACTGCCGTGCTCGACGAGGTGCCTTCGATCGGCACAAAGGTGCTTGCACACCTTGCTGGTGTGGTCCGCGATCTCGATCGGCAGTACTTCGGCTGATCTCGGCAACTAGCGTGGGGGTGTCATGGCTACGCAGACGGACTCCACCGAAACCGACGCTGAGAAGCGGTTCAAGCCCCACCAGTTGTCTCTCGCCCTCGGTATTGGAATGGGCGCGTTCATCTTGTTGTCGGGAGTGCTCCCTCAGATAACTCACTGGCACAACGAAAACGAGGTGCACCGCACAGTTTTCGGGAACATTCCAGGGCCGATCCAGATCGCCTTCTACACAGTGATCCCAGCCATGGTCGTCTGGGGTGCGTTCCGTTTTGCCGATCGGATGAAGAACTGGGAGCGCGGCACGATCGCGAAACGCCGCACCACCACCAAGAACGTCAAGCGCCGTGCTGCCGACTTCCGCGCCGGGGTCTACATGCGCACACTGCTGCGTGATTCGGCCGCTGGCCTCATGCACTCGATGATCTACTTCGGGTTCCTCGTGCTCATGGGCGTGACCACGGTGCTCGAGATCGACCACCAGATGCCTGAGAGCCTCAAATTCCTTCACGGAACCACCTACAAGGCATACGCCCTGGTGGGAGACCTTGCGGGCCTCGTGTTCACCGTCGGCGTGATCTGGGCAATCGTTCGTCGCTACATCCAGCGGCCCTATCGCATCCGGATCAAGACCAAGGCAGAACATGCCGTCATCCTCGGCACCTTCCTCGCTATTGGCGTCACCGGCTTCGTCGCTGAAGGGTTCCGTATCGCTGTCGAGGGAATGCCCGACTACGAGAAGTGGTCGTTCATCGGATATCCGTTGGCCACCTGGTTCGACGGAATGTCAGCCGGCGCCATCAGCACGTGGCACCAGTGGATGTGGCTCGGCCATGTGGCGAGCTTCGTCGTGTTCTTGGCAATTCTCCCGGTGACGATGCTGCGTCACGTGTTCACCTCGCCACTCAACATGTACCTGCGTGACAAGGACCGTCCTAAGGGCGCAATGAAGCCAATGCCCAACCTGATGGAGACCGAGCTCGAAAGCTTCGGCGCATCGGTGGTGGAGGACTTCACCTGGAAGCAACTGCTCGACACCGATGCCTGCACCATGTGTGGGCGTTGCACGAGTGTGTGCCCCGCTCACGCAACCGGCAAGCCACTTGACCCGCGCGAGATCGTGCTGAAGACCGGCGAGGTCATGGCCGCCACCGGCAATCCCATCGTTTCGCCTCCAATTGGCACCGATGCCGAGATCACTATCGGGGCGAACAGCTTGTTCGAGCGCATCACCCCCGAGGAGATCTGGTCGTGCACCTCCTGCAAGGCATGTGACGAGATCTGCCCGGTCAACATTGAGATCCTCGACAAGATCCTCGACATGCGGCGCTACTTGTCCCTGATGGAGTCGAACTTCCCGGCCGAGCTCGGCAACGCATACCGAGCAATGGAGAACCAGGGCAACCCGTGGGGCATGAACCAGGGTGAGCGTGCGGACTGGGCCGATGATCTCGACGGTGTGACCGTTGTCGATCCGGGTGAGCCGATCACCGCCGAGTACCTCTACTGGGTGGGGTGTGCCGGTTCATTCGACGACAAGAACAAGAAGGTCACACAGTCGATGGCCAAGCTGTTGCGCCGTGCCGGTATCGACGTTGCGATCCTTGGGCCGAGCGAGATGTGCACCGGTGATTCAGCACGTCGCTCGGGCAATGAGTACCTGTTCCAGATGCTCGCCATGCCCAACATCGAGATGCTCAACGGTATGGGCGTGAAGAAGATCATCACCCAGTGCCCTCACTGCTTCAACACTCTCGAGAACGAATATCCGCAATTAGGTGGCAACTACGAGGTGATTCACCACACCCAACTGCTTGAGCAACTCATCGACGACGGCCGGCTCGACGTGTCCCAAGCCACGCTTGAGGAGCGGATCACCTATCACGATTCGTGCTATCTCGGACGCCACAACGACGTGTACATGGCGCCGCGAAAAGTGGTCGGATCGATCAAGGGGATCGAAATCGTCGAGATGCCACGCAACGGCACCAAGGGCATGTGCTGCGGTGCCGGCGGGGCACGCATGTGGATGGAGGAATCCATCGGCACCAAGGTGAACGACGAACGAGCCAAGGAAGCGTTGTCGACCGGGGCCACCCGTATCGCCACGGCCTGCCCATTCTGTTTCATCATGCTTGACGACGGCGCGAAGGCGGCCGGGGCCGATGAGGACACCGTGAAGGTTGCCGACCTCGCCATTCACTTGCTCGACGCGATCGAAGCGGGTGACCGCAAGATGGACGATCCGGATGCGCCTCTCAGCGTTCCGGTTTCGACCGACTGATCAGTCGAAACGTTGACGGAT
>JBDQKN010000032.1:0-13166 GCA_040263235.1 Ilumatobacteraceae bacterium | reverse complement strand
GCCGGGAGAACTCAACCCGCAGGGCGTGCCGGCGAACATTGCATCGTTCTGGCGAAGGCTCATTGCCGGCGAGGTGAACCATCGGGCGTTGAGTGTCGAACCGCTGGCTGTCGACCGTGTGCCAGCCGGGGAGGAGGTCACCTTTCACGACTGGTCGGAAACACTGATGGTGGTTGCCCAGATTGCGCCGGCGCGCGTAGCTGCCCCGCTCGACGCTGCAACTCTGAGACTGGTCGTTCCCTTCACAGATGATGACCTCAACGGACTTGGCCTGACCATCGCTGACGTCGCTGTCACTGCACTGGACCGTTTTGGGATGGCGGGGTTGAACGTGGTGTCGGTGTTGACCTCGCCACCTCAGACTCTGGCTGTACCCAAAGTCACTGAGGTCTGGGTGGGTGAACAGGCCAGAGTTGCTGACGGTGCAGAGTCATTCGCCTTGCTGCTTGGAGATGTGACTGCGTCGGTCGGTGACCATCGGGTGGAAGCAGTTGACGTGATTGTGACGTTGGGAGATTCATTTCTCGATGACATCGGCCGTGACATCCGGCCGGCACTCGCCGAGTCGGTCTTCGACCCCGACCGTTGATCATGCCGATACCGTCGTACCGATGACTGATGTCGAACCTCGAACCCTTGCGATTGCGGCTGCTCGCGTCGCCGATGAGGAAAAGGGCACTGACGTAAAGGTGCTCGAGGTCGGCGACGTGCTCGGTGTGACCGAATACTTCGTAATTGCCGGAGCATCAAACCGGCGCCTCGTTCGTCGACTTGTCGACGCAATCGAGTCGGAATGCCGTGTGCAGACTGGCCGATCTCCAGTTCGCACAGAGGGTGCGCGGGAGCAGCAGTGGGTGCTAATCGACTACGGAGACGTTGTAGTTCATCTGTTCCTCGAGGAAATCAGGGACTTCTACGAGATCGAGCGCCTCTACCGTGATGTGCCGATCATCGACTGGTCTGCTTGACACCGGCGGTTGTGGAAGCACCCGGGCCATCGCTATCGTGACGCCGCTTCGGGGCTATAGCTCAGTTGGTAGAGCGCTTCCATGGCATGGAAGAGGTCAAGGGTTCGATTCCCTTTAGCTCCACCCCGAAACCCCTGCTACGGCGGGGGTTTTTGCTATCTAGGCGCAGCAAGGGCCCCATGGCGACCGCAGACGACGGCAAGGGTTTCGCAATTACTTCTTCTTAGAGTTCGCCACATGTCAACGTTCTTCATCATGTTCTCAACCGACCCGGACGTGGATCCCCGCAAGTGTGTTGTCGGGCTGGCGTGTGCCGCTCAAGCGATCGCCGACGGTCATGAGGTGCAGGTGTTCTTCGCGTCGCATTCTGTTCGTCTGTTGCACGCCGACTACATCGACGCAATCGACTCGCGAGTGGGAATGAACCCGGGCGAGTCGAGAGCCCTAGTCGATCGGTTGGCAGAAGGGGCATCAATTGCATGTTCCACCGGGTCGCAGGCGGTTGTCGGGGTAACTCGAGACAACGCCGACGAAGTGCTGGTTGGGGGTTTGGATCTGAACTGGAGTGGGCCTCCTGGAGTAATTGCGAAGAGCGTCGCAGCTGACAGAACGTTGTCATTCTGAGACGACGGCGCACCGAAACCGGCCTCGCTCAGTCGTCGGCCGACAGGGGTCCTCTGCTGGCCGCTACCGGTCGATGTGGCTCGTCACCGGTTCGGGTGAATCAGACTCTGCGCTGGCGGCCACCGATTTCGCCTCAAGGGACGGCACCCATCGGGACAAGATGCGGTCCACCTGGCGGCTCAGATCTGGCCCGATTCCTGTTCTTATGTCGAACTCCTCGACGTGAATACGGGTGAGTCCATGGTGGCTCAGGATCGAACGGCACTGGCGGACTAACCCGGTGGGGCCACACATCACGATGTGCGGATCCCGTGAAGCGATGTCGCCCACAATCCTTGACAGTGCGTCACTGTCAAGCCGGCATTGCTCGTCGGATATGAAGAGATGAAGGTCGATACGTCCCTCTTCGGCTGCCAATTCAATGTCGGGCAAGCCTGGTGCATCCGTGCGGGAACGCGCACAGAAGATGAGCCTTGGGATGTTCGTCTGGCTTCTAGTTGCTGCCTCTATCACCCCAAGGAACGGGGTTATTCCGACGCCGCCGGCAATCCACAGCACTGGTCGCTCCGGGTCGTCGGGGAGTGGTTCGAGCCGGCCATATGGGCCTTCAACGGTGACCCGATCGCCTACCGAGAGATGAGTTCCCACCCGTGCGCTCCAGTCGCCGAGGTCGCGGATGACGAATTTCAAGGTGGGCGAATCAGGAGCGGAGGCGATGGTGAACGGGTGGGGCTCTGAGAGGTTCGATGAACGGGCCTTGACGAAGGCAAACTGCCCCGCCTCGTGCTTCAGACGACGGTCGATTGGCTCAAGGTTGAGCACGGTCGTGTCGCCCGTGCGCTCGATGTTCAAGATCCGGTGGTCGTGCCCACGGCGAACCATGTCTCGCCACACCACTCGGTACAGCCAGCCTGCGATGCCGAGCAACATGAATCCGGTGAACCAGCGACCCCAGAACGAATCGTTATGAAAAGGTTTCATCGCCGTGTAGAAGTGCCAACAAGCGAACGCAAAGGGAATTCCGAGCAGCTTGTGTCCGAGACGCCACCACCGATACGGCAACCACCGAAGCAGGCTCACGCCGACGAGCACGTAGATCATGTTGGTTCCAGTCGATGCCAGATCGGTTGCAGCCTCGGCGACGTCCTTAGAGGCACCGGGAATTCCCTTGATGTCGTCATCGGCGGTCTGAGTGTGAAGCCACATCGCAGCAACGGCAAGCACACCGCACCAACGGTGCCAGCGATACATCCGGTCGAGCCCCCCAAACAGTTGCTCAAGCGCTGAGACACGAGTTGATAAGAGGTTCGACCACGCCATCAGCATGATCGACACCGATCCAATGAAGAGAGCAAAGCCAGCGCCGGAGTACCCCTGTGTGCCGCTGAACGCGAGCCAACCAACGAGGACCGAGACCACAACCATTGCAGCTCCGATCAGATGCGGGCCGCTGGATGGAAGGCGCGGGGTGCTGGGTCGATGAAGCCGCCAGTCGGAGCGCCGGCCGGCAAGTTCAGTGATGAGCGCGCGAACGCGGTCAGGGGCGGTTCCACTCATACGGTTCAACCTAGATGACTCGTTCCCAAGGGGTTTCCGCTCTTGATCCAAGATTTATCCAAAGTGTCGACAACGGTCACGGCGCATCCTGCTGCAACTCAGAGGCGATCAGACGGGTACCCATCGAATGACGACTTGAACACACCTTGATGGAGGAGCACCTCGGCCGCAGCCTCCCCACGGGAGTTCCGAATGGTTGATCGAGTCCAATAACTCTCGACCCGTCGGCTCTGGCCAACCGCGACCACCTGATGATCCACGGTGAGTGAATCGTTCACGAGTACCGGAGCGAGGCGCCGAACTTCGAGGTCGACGAAAAGACCAACTGAGGGGCCGCGCACCGGCAGGCCTGACCCAGCTCGATGAGCCATCACGCTGATCATCTCGGTAGGCACCACAGGTGCACCCCACGGCGAACCGTCGAAGTACCAAGGCGATGATTCCGTTATCACCGACAACTTGCTGTCGAGTGAGAACGGGTACAGGTCGCCATTCTGCTCACCCCTGGTGATGGTGGCATCGTGCGGTCCCGACGTCATTCCGACCGATAGTCGATCGATGATGAAAAGGTCACCGGGGTCCTTGGCGATGGCTGCTTCGAGACGCTCCGATAGCAGTCTCGGTCCGGGTCCGACGGTGAGGGATGCTGAGAGCACCCGCTCCCCGCTGCGCTTCACGGCCACGGCATCCGCTGAGATCGGGCCGGTGGGAAGCGCACGTGCCTCTACCTCGTCGCCCTCCACCACCATAGTTTCGAAATGTGCACTGATACACCCATCTACGAACCACCGTTCGCCGAAGAGCGCAACCGCGAGTGGATCGAACTGGCTGAAATGGGTAGGTCCTTCGATTGGTGCACCACTGAGCCCGAGGTCGGCAGCGATGGCGTCGTCATGAACGCTTGCATGCCCGTCATAGGTTTGGTCGCCGAGCATCTGTCGTGGACGTCGCCACGGGCCGACTATGGCTCCGTCGAGCTGTTCGATGGGCGTGGTGAAGGCATCGGTCATTCCGCGAGTCTCTCACCCGAGGCGCTCAGGGATCGCTGTTGCGAGGTCTGCTTCTGGGAGGTCTCCACCAATGTGTCAGGCTCGCGGATGTTGAGCACGCAGAGGGGGAAATGATGAGCAGTCGTGGGCTAATCGATCGAATCGACGATGGAAAATGGGCCATGGTGGCAGGGCGGGATGTTCCCTCGATTCTTGCCAGACGAGTCGAGCGTTATGGCGACAAACCGTTCATTATCTGGGAGCCGTTCGAGGGCGCGCAGCGCGTGTGGTCCTATAACGATGTGGCCAGAGACGTCGAATCCATCGCCGGTCGCCTCCACGAACGTGGCGTCGGTATCGGAGACCGCGTCCTGGTGCATCTCGATAATTCGCCCGAATTCATCATCTCGTGGTTTGCGTGTGCTCGACTCGGCGCAGTCGCCGTCTCGACGAATACCCGTTCAGTCGCGCGCGACATGGAGTACTTCGCCGACCATGCCAACGTTGTCGGTGCCATCACGTCGCCGGGATTCGCCGAACTCGTCGCTGGGAGTGCGCCGAGAATCGGCTTTCTGATCGTCACCAGCACCGACGCCGGAGCCCCCGGTGAGGTGCCCGCATCAATCTCCTGCGAACGCTTCGATGACCTTCTCGTCGACGCTCCGCATGCCCCCGAGCGAGCGGTTGATCCTCTCGCAGATCTTGGAATCCAGTTCACCTCAGGCACGACTTCACGTCCCAAAGCGGTGCTGTGGACTCATGCAAATGTCGTGTGGGGGATGCAGATCAACTGTGCCCACATGCGGCTCACCGATCGTGACATCACCCAAATCTTCTTGCCGCTGTTCCACACCAACGCCCAGTCGTACTCGATGTTGTCGACCCTCTGGTCAGGGGGCACCATGGTGATTCAACCTCGCTTCTCAACCTCTCGGTTCTGGGAGGTGGCCGTGCGAAATCGTGTGACTTGGGCATCGACCATTCCGTTCTGTGTCAAGGCAGCGATGTCGGTCGAGATCCCCGTCGATCACTGCTTTCGGTTCTGGGGCTCGGCCGTGCGTCTTCCCGACGTGGAGGACCGACTCGGCGTGTCCACCTTTGGTTGGTGGGGCATGACTGAGACCATTACCCAAGGCATCGTTGGTGACCCCGACGAACCTTGTGCTCCGCTCAGTATTGGTCGGGCCGCTGCGGAATACGAGATCAGTGTTCGTCGTCCCGACGGAACTCAAATTGGTCCGGGAGAGAGCGGTGAGCTCTTTATCCGAGGAGTGCGCGGTGTGACGTTGTTCAAGGAGTACGCCGGGAACCCGGAGGCAACCGAAGCGGCATTTGATGCTGAGGGTTGGTTTGCCACTGGTGACTCAATCATTATGAACGATCATGGAGATTTGATCTTCGGCGACCGGCTGAAGGACATGCTGAAGGTCGGTGCCGAGAATGTTGCTGCCTCTGAAATCGAAGCGGTGATTATGGCGACGGGACTTGCACAGGAGTGCGCTGTCGTCGCCCAGAAACATTTCATGCTCGACGAGGTCCCCGTTGCCTTTGTGATACCCGGCCCCGGTGCTAGCGACGACGTTGCGGGACAGATCATCGAAGCCTGCAGGCGCGATCTCGCCGACTTCAAAGTGCCTCGATCAGTATTCGTCGTTGATGACATGCCGCGTTCGACGCTTGAGAAGATCGCGAAGAACGAGTTGCGGGCGCGGCTGGAGCCGATTTCGGAGTAGTCGGTGGTCGTCTCCTGCCGGCCTGACCGGCGGGTGTGCCGATGCCGAGCGCCTACGGTTGAGGCGTGTCATTACTGCGATCGAAGGGCTGGGCGATCCTCAGCATCCCCTTGGTCATGCTGTCGGCCTGCGCTGACACCGAAGAGGCTGATCGGGCTCCCATCTCTGTAGGCGCTGTTGATGATGTTGACGACATTGCCCAAGAAGTCGCGGACCAAGTTGATGTGACGTCGAGTGAGGGGCAAGGAGAAGTCGATACCTCGACAACAGCGACGGCAATCGTTGAACCAGCGCCTGGCGCTGAGCGGCCCGAGATCGCCCCACCAGCCTCCGAACAAGTTGAGAGCACGGTGAACACGGCCACTGCGACCACCGCAGTGACGACCTCGACCCAAGCACTGGTCACACCGTCAACGGCGACCACCGCAACAACGACCTCAACCAGCATGCCGAGTGCCACCATCGATCAGCCGCTCACAGCGTTGCTCATTGCCCCTGAGGGTCGTCGCGATGGGTATGACCGGGGGCTCTTCCAGCATTGGATTGACGCCGATGGCACCGGTTGTGATGCGCGTCAGGATGTCCTTGCGGCGCAGGTCATCGGGCTCCCTCAGGTGGACCTGTTCGATCGGTGCGTCATCGTCGAAGGCGACTGGTATTCGGCTTACGACGCTGTCGTCCACTCTGGCTCGCCTTCGGACCTTGATGTCGATCATGTGGTGGCGCTGGCCGAAGCGTGGGACTCGGGAGCATCTGCATGGTCGCCAGATATGCGCAGACAGTTCGCGAATGACCCGACCAACCTTCTGGCGGTTACGGCCTCAGCAAATCGCTCGAAATCTGATCGTGACGTAGCGGAATGGACGCCACCGGCACGATCGTCGTGGTGCTTGACCGCAATGATCACGATTGAGGTGAAGGTCCGGTATTCGCTCACGGTCGATCGTGCAGAGCACGACGCTCTGGTTGCACTGCTCGATACCTGTGGCGAGGCAGGTCAGATCGGTCTTGGTATCGCAACGGCCCCGTCAGTCGCTGTCCCGACCAATCCATCAACCACCGAAGCTGTCTCAGCGCCGAGTGAACAGTGCATTGACATCAACACCGCCTCGCTGATCGAACTTGATCGAATCATTCATATTGGGTCTGCACGAGCGAGCGCCATCGTGTCATTGAGGCCATTCGATTCGGTGAATGAGCTTGCCCGTGTATCTGGAATCGGCAGCTCGCGGTTGGCTGACATCGTTGCTGAAGGACTCGCTTGCGTCAGGTGAACTCGCCGTGGCGACCCTCGCCACTCGCAAAGCGGGCCGCTCCCTCCCTGGTCTCGCCCGACCTGATCACCTCAAGACCGAGTCGGGTTTCATTCGCAAGCGCATCAGCCATCGACATGCCCCACTGTTCATACGACGACTGACGGTCGGACCGCAGACATGCCTGGGGGAAGGCTGCGAGTTGGTGGGCGAGTTGGACCGCTTGGTCGAGGGCCTCGCCAGGTGGACACAACCGATTCGCCAGCCCCATCATCCGGGCCTCCTCTCCCGACACACCCCGTCCGGTCAGGATCATGTCGAGAGCGTGGCTGTGGCCGATGAGTCGGCTGAGCCGAATCGTTCCACCGTCGATCAGTGGGACTCCCCATCGTCGGCAGTAGACACCGAAAACGGCATCGTCTGCCGCAACTCGAAGATCGCAGAGCAGCGCCAATTCGAGACCGCCAGCTACCGCAAACCCCTCAACGGCGGCAATCAGTGGTTTCGAGAGAACCATCCGGCTTGGTCCGAGGGGGCCCGGACGGGTCATCTCGTCGTGCACGCGTGGTCCGGTTCCTGCTGCGACGGCCTTGAGGTCGGCCCCGGCGCAGAAGGTGCCGTTTGCTCCGCTGATGATCGCCACCGACAGAGCGTCATCATGCTCGAAGGATCCGAGTGCCTCATAGAGCCGATCAGCGGTCGGTTGGTCGATGGCATTTCGCACAGCAGGACGGTCGATAGTGATGATCAGGACGGGGCCATCTTGATCGAGTCGGATAGTGGTGGAGGATCCCATGTGGTGACCGTATACGGGAATGCCGAACGGGCCCGTTGCCCAACAATGCTGGACAACGGGCCCGGGAGGGAAAGTGAATCAATTGCGGCGACGTGATGCGGCAACCTTGGCGAATGCGCCGCCACCGATTCCCATGAGGCCGAGTCCGAGAAGAATGCCGGCAGCAGCAGGACCGGTGCTGGGCAACGGGCCGGTCTCTGGCTCGACGATGTCGCTGCTCTCGATGTCGCTGCTCTCGACCTCGTCCTCTGGCTCGACGATGTCGCTGCTCTCGATGCCGCTGCTCTCGACCTCGTCCTCTGGCAGATCGGAGCTCGGCTGCTCGTCTAGTGGAGCCTCAACCGTGCTCTCGTCGACCGGCGACTCAGGGCTATCGAGGCCCTCGACTGCAACCTCGCCGGCTTCTTGTTCTTCGACTGGGGCTTCATCACTCTCGGGGGCCGCGGCGTCCTCTGCAGTGGCGTCCTCCGCAGCGGTGTCCTCTTCGACTGGAGCAGTCTCCTCCTGAGGCTCCTCAATCGGACTGACCACAATGTCATCGTCAGATCCGATCAGACCGGGCGCAGTGAGCCCCGAGAGGTCGTAGCACGGGATCTCAATTCCGCTTGGAAGCGTGATCGTGCACGGGTCGTCGTCAGCGGGCTCAGAGCTAGGAAGCGACCCAATCTCGCCTAGGCCCGGGATGATGAATCCTGGGGTTGGGAGGAGGTCGATCTGTATGGGGCAGGGAACCTCGCGAGGCAGGCCGTTCGGGCCGGGTTCGAAGCAGATCTCGTTGGCAGCTGCAGCCTGGCCGCTTGCCATGCCGACGAGGACAACGGTTCCGATGAGGGACGCGGAAATTGTGGTGCGGGTGATGCGGCGGATGTGCATGGTGCTCTCCTTGTTCGGGTGCGGCTGGTGTGTCGCACGCAATGGAGAGCACCCTTGCGACGGGTTCTCGCACTTTTCTCGAAAAGAATTCTGAGAAGAATCAGCCTCGATCTCGAAGTACCCGACGCAAGATCTTGCCCGAAGCCGACTTCGGGATCTCGTCGACGAACTCAACCAACCGGATTTGCTTGTAGGTGGCGACATGCTCAGCAACGAACGCCTGGAGTTCTTCCATGCTTGGATCGGTGCCAGGAGCAGCAACGATGAACGCCTTGGGTAGTTCGCCGGCCTCCTCGTCGGGGATTCCGATCACGGCTACGTCAACAACCTTCGGATGAGTGACGAGTAACGCCTCGAGCTCGGCCGGGGGGACCTGGAAGCCCTTGAATTTGATCAGTTCCTTCACCCGGTCAACGATCGTCATGTGGCCGTCGCCATCAATGACCGCAACATCGCCTGTATGGAGCCACCCGTCGGCATCGATCGTGTCGGCGGTGGCCTCAGCATTATTGAGGTAGCCCTTCATCACCTGGGGGCCGCGGACCCAGAGCTCGCCTCTGCCGTCGACCCCCTGATCCTCGCCGGTGTCGGGATCGACGATTCGGCTCTCGGTGTTCGACACCGTCACCCCTGAGGTGCCCGGCTTGAACATTCCTGGGGGTGTGGTGTGGCTGACCGGAGACAGCTCGGTCATCCCGTAGCCCTGCACGACTTCGCAATCGATTCGACCTGCTGCCTCAAGGGCAATCTCTGCGCCAAGGGGCGCCGCTCCCGAGAAGACCTGCGTGAGCGACGACAGGTCGTACTGATCAACGACGGGATGCTTCGCCAAGGCCAACACCACGGGGGGGACAGCGAATAGTCGGGTGATCCGATGTGTCTGGATCAGTCCGAGCGCTTGCTCGAGATCGAATCGAGGGAGGGTCACCACCGTTACGCCATTGGCAAGAAGGCCGTTCATGAGAACCTGCATGCCATAGATGTGGAAGAAGGGGAGGAATGCCAGCGCTACCTCGCCGTCGGGGGAGTAGACGATCGCATGGTCGCATTGCGCAATGTTGGCAACCAGATTGTGATGGGTGAGCATCACACCCTTCGGGAGGCCGGTCGTGCCTGACGAGTACGGCAACACAACGACATCATCAAGCGGGTCGATGGTCACCTGTTCGATGGGTTCTCCGAAGAGGGTGCTGAGATCTGTCGTGCCGTCAGCTCCATCGATGGTGATGATCTCGCTGATTGGGGTGTCAGCGATGGCCTCACGAGCCACATCGACGAACATGCCAATCGTCACTAACTCTGTTGCTCCGGCATCGCGCAACTGGAACGCAACCTCGTGTGCGCCGTACGTTGGATTGACGGTCGTTACCGTTCCGCCAGCCACGGCGACTGCGTGGAAGACCAGCGCATATTCGGGAAGATTGGGAGCCATCAAGGCGAGGGTGTGGCCTGGCCCAAACCCTCGTGCCGCAAGGCCACCCGCTAGGCGATGGACGGCAGTGGACAGTTCTGCATACGTGTAGGAACGTCCTGATGCGCCATCGATCAGCGCGGGGCGGTCCGGGTGATTCGAGGTCCGGCGGAGCACATACTCGGTGATTGGCACCACCGGGATATCGACGGAGGGGAGTGGGCTGGTGTGGATGATCATGGCGCTTCCCTATGGGACGAGTGTGGCTGCGAATAGGTCGGCGTGACACGTGTCACCGACTGGAAACATCCTACGCTTGCCCTTTGCATCGTTCCCGACCTTGAGCAGGAGTTCCCCATGATCCGACATGTCGTCATGTTCCGATTTCACGACGAAGTTACGGCAGAAAATGTTGTGGAATTCAGTTCCGCTCTCTCGGCCATGGTGCCGAAAGTTCCAGGAATTGTGTCGTACGAGCACGGTCCAGACCTCGGGGCGAATGAGGGCAACTACGACTATGTGGTGACAGCCGACTTCGAAAGTCTCGCCGATCAGGCGGTGTACCGGGATCATCCCGTCCACCGAGCCGTCATCGAGCGGTTCACCGGTCCGATGGTTGCCGCGCGCACCTCGGTTCAATTCACACTTGGGTCCTGACGGTGGAACTCGGACTGGCGGGGCGGCGAGCTCTTATTACCGGAGCATCCTCTGGGCTTGGATTGTCCACGGCAATTGCCCTCGCTTCCGAGGGAGCGGAAGTGATGCTTGTAGCCCGTTCCCCGGAACGATTGACCGCTGCTTCCACTGCGCTGAGTGAGCGCGTCGCTGGTGCCCGCGTTCATGTGGGAACCGCTGATGTGAGCGATGCGGATCAGGTGCAGGAGATCGCCAACTTCGCTATCGAGACGATGGGTGGAGTCGACATTCTCATAGCCAATGCCGGAGGGCCTCCTCCAGGGGGCTTTGCGTCCACCCCGCTAGAGGCCTATCTGCCTGCGCTTCAACTCAATCTGTTGTCAACAGTGGCGATGTGCAATGCGCTGGTGCCAGGAATGTGTTCCGCTGGATGGGGGCGAGTCGTCGCCATCACATCGATCACCGTCCGGGAGCCGAACCCGAATCTGATCCTCTCGAATACTGCCCGTGCCGGGCTTACAGGCTTTCTGCGCACTCTCGCCCGGGAGGTGGCTGGTAATGGGGTGACCGTCAACTCGGTTCAGCCCGGACTTCATCGCACCGGTCGACTCGAGGCCCTCTACGACGACGTGGAGTCGCTCGGGTCAACGGTCCCGACCGGGTCGATCGGCGACCCAGATGACTTCGGACGAGTCGCCACCTTTCTCTGCTCAGACTCCGCACGCTTCATCACCGGGGCTGCGATTCCAGTCGATGGTGGCGCTTCTCACGGGCTTCAGTAGTCAGTGGAGCCGTCGCCAAACGACTGTCGCCGAGCGGTTGAAATCCACATGTCGTGACGCCCCTCGGACGGCTTCGCTCCAACCGCTTGTTTGGTGCCGGGACCGGTCGTCCTCGACGAAGCTCGACAGGTCTGCTCCAGCACGAATGATGTGAAGCATGGGCTGCGGCGACCAGAGATCCCTGAGGATCACATCGGACCCAGCCCCCGAGCGCACTTCAGCCAGGCGGCGGAGCCAGGCGGTTGCCACCGGAAGAGACGGGCCAATGATGCTGGCGTGCTGATCCTCGATGAACAGTCCGCGATGCCATGTCGAACAGCAATGTTCATTTGTCTCGACGATCGACGTCTCGTCGACGGATCGCCCGTCCCAGCCGGCATGCCGCAACTCATCGAGAAGAGTGGCGATGCGACGATCACCGCGCAGCCGCGCCAGCCCCCGATATAGATCATCGAGGTCAGGTCCGATCGCGACCCACCTGAATTCGAGGTCAGACACGCCGGTGACCCCGCGCCAGAGTTCAAGGTCGACCTCACATCGCTCGTCTGCAAGTTCGGTCAGTTCCAACATCAGGTGCGGAACAACGCCAGGTGAGCCTGAGCAAGAGTATGAGCGTCGGTGCAGGTACATGATTCTCGTTCCAGTGTGAGAGGGTATCGCTGATACCGGACCCGATCGGAGGGAGACACTGATGGCTCAATTTGCTAACCCGCAGCACCTGATCACTGTTGACGAACTTGCGTCATCGATCGACTCGCCCTCTATCCGGGTGCTTGACGTGACCACTCGATTGACGTCATCACTGCAGAACACCGCTCGCACGACCGTGTTCGATGCTGGTCATATCCCCGGTTCACGCTTTCTGGATGTCGGGTCCGCAACCGGTGTGCTCTCTGACCCAGACTCAGAACTCCCGTGGATGTGGCCGAACCAGCGTCGGGTAACCGACGCGTTGAGAGCCGTTGGTGTGGACGATGGTGACCGAATCGTGATCACGGCGGCAACGCCGCGGGCAGGAATTGACTCGGGCACGATGTGGTGCACGCGGGCGTGGTGGACCCTCCACCACATGGGGCTCAACGTTTCGATTCTGCACGGTGGCGTTGAGGCCTGGAGCCAGGCTGGACACGCGCTTGATGTCTCCTCTGCCGACTCGGCAGCAGAGAGGGGATCAGTCGTTGTCGCAAACGATGGTCTCGGCGGACGCGCGCAAATACCTGATGTACTGGCGGCTCTTGATGGGGCAGCATGTGTGGTGGACGCCCTCTCGCCCGACCACTACGAGGGTCGAGATCCTGGTTACGGACCCCGTCGCGGGCACATAACAGGAGCGATCAACATGCCCTATCTCGACCTCATCGATCGGGAGACCGCTGGCTTCGTCACACCGGATGTGATGGCACAGCACCTCGGGGATCGGGGGTTGCTCGATGGTCCGGTGGTCTCGTATTGCGGCGGAGCAATAGCTGCAACCGTGGTGGCCTATTGCTGCGCTTTGATGGGCAACGACGACGTTCGGGTGTACGACGGCAGCCTGATGGAAT
>JBDQKN010000031.1:0-13289 GCA_040263235.1 Ilumatobacteraceae bacterium | reverse complement strand
GGCTATCGGCGTGGGCGGCGAATCCATGCGCTGTCAACGCGTCGGCCACCGCCCGAATCGCCGTTCGCAATGACCGATGCCCGCTCTCGATGGCCTCACCGTTCATGCCAGCCGCCATCGCTCGTCCGTATTCGGCGCCAACTTCCTCAGCGAGGGCCTCGGCCTCAGCGCGGGGCAACCGGGTGAGAGCCCGACCGAGAAGGGAGAGGACCAGATCATCGCTACGAACCGGGAACTCCTCGATTGCTGCCGCGATCGCCGAGTAGCGCTTTGAGGGCCGGCCGGCGCCTCCAGAACCTGATCGCCCGGAGCGGACCTCAAGGTACCCACCGCCAGCGAGCTTCTCAAGGTGATGCCGAGCCACATTTGGATGGACGCCGACCTCGTGTGCAACTTCAGAGGTGGTGACACCCGATCCGTCGTCACTGTCCCGAACGAACAACCACACGCGACGTCTAGTCGGATCACCGAAAGCATCGGTGATCGCCGAGACCGTGGCGTTGAACGCCGCCGGAGTCGCAGCTGTTGTGGACATGAATGGAGTGTATGTCGATTTTCTCCTACCGGCGTAGTGCAAACCTGCAGCCCGCTGGCCACAATGGGGGGATGGCCACGACCGATGCCGACCTCGTCGAAGCCCTACGACCGGTGGAGGACCCCGAGCTACATCGCTCGATCGTCGACCTTGGGATGCTTCGCCGTGCCGAGATGCGCCCCGATGGCACTGCCGACATATTGGTAGCCCTCACCATCGCCGGATGCCCGCTGCGCAATGAGATCCAGAATCGGGTTACGTCAGCGGTGCAACCATTAGAGGGGGTCCGCCAAGTCTCTCTTGAGTTCACCGTCATGACCGACCCCGAACGAGCAGCGCTCCGCGAGGTGCTTCACGGTTCGCCAGGAGCCACCGCTGGCCACAACCACGCCCACGGACATGCAGAGGGGCGGGCTATCCCCTTCGCCCAGCCGGGTTCACGTACCCGACCGTTACTGATCTCCTCGGGCAAGGGCGGAGTTGGCAAGTCGAGCGTCACGACCAACCTCGCCGTCGCCCTTGCGCGTCAGGGTTACTCAGTCGGCATCGTCGACGCCGATATTTACGGTTTCTCAATTCCGCGCATGCTCGGTACCGATCGAGCGCCGACGATCATCGATGAGATGATCGTTCCCCCCGAACAGTGGGGGGTCAGGTGTATCTCGATCGGCTACTTCGTGCCCGACGGCGAAGCCGTCATCTGGCGGGGTCCAATGCTCCACAAGGCTCTGGAACAGTTCCTGACCGACGTCTACTGGGATGAACCTGACTTCGTGCTCGTCGACATGCCTCCGGGCACCGGCGACATAGCGCTCAGCCTGAGCCAGTACTTGCCCCGAGGCGAGGTCTACGTCGTTACCACCCCGCAGCCGGCAGCACAGAAAGTCGCTCGGCTCTCTGCTGCCATGGCCGACAAAGTCAATCTCCCCGTTAAGGGCATCATCGAAAATATGTCGTGGTTCGCAGGCGATGACGGCAAGCGGTACGAGCTCTTCGGCAGCGGTGGCGGTGATGAGCTCGCCAGTGAACTCGGTGTTCCGCTGCTCGGCCAATTGCCGCTCGTCCCTGCCCTCCGAGAGGGTGGCG
The DNA here is from genome assembly GCA_040263235.1 of Ilumatobacteraceae bacterium. GTDB lineage: Bacteria > Actinomycetota > Acidimicrobiia > Acidimicrobiales > Ilumatobacteraceae > Casp-actino5. Next base: position 11,668 of record JBDQKN010000031.1, on the reverse strand, counting down.
ACGACGGTCGGCCGATTACGGCGGTCGATCCCGAATCCGAAGCGGCTCAGGCCTTCATGGCCATCGCCGAACGTATTGCGATCGAGATGAAGCCGAAGAAGGTCTTCAGCCCTCAGCTGAAGCTCATCGACTAACGGCGGTGGAAGCCCTCCCCCGGTACCGCTTCGAGCGGCTGGTACAGGCCGCCATCGACCGGCTCCCCGACGAATTCACTCCGGTGCTCGACAACGTGGTCGTCAGGGTCGAAGACCGACATGCGGATGAGCCAACGCTGCTAGGGCTCTATGACGGTGTCCCCCACGGTGAGCGCGATGGCGGTTCCGGCCCTGACGTCATAACGATCTATCGCCTCGCTCTCTGCGAATTTGCGATGGATGAGGAGCATCTCGAGGCCGAGGTGACGGTGACCGTCTTGCACGAGATCGCCCACGCCGCTGGGATCGACGACGAACGGCTCGATGAGCTCGGGTGGGGGTGAGGACCGGAGCGTTGAGCGAGTAGGTTGGGCCCGGTGATGAACCACGACGGTGGCACTCTGCCGCCGCCCCCGCCACCCCCCGACCTGATCGTTGCTTCAGGCCCTGTTCGACCAATAGGCGGCCTCACAACCGCGGTGACGATCCTTGTGAGCACCGTTGGGCTGCTCGGCGTGATCTTCGCCCTCATCAATGAGTCAAACATCGATGAGGCACGCTCCTTCCTCGCTGGCTCATTGGAAGAAGATCGCTTCGTCGAGGCATATGGCCCTGCGTTGACCGTCCAACTCGTTCAATCTCTGGCGCAGCTGGCCGCGGGCATCACCGTCATCGTCTGGATGCACCGACTAGTCACGAATCACGCTGCCATCGGCAGGGTCGGGAAGTGGAAGCCAGCGTGGGCGATCGGTGGATGGTTCGTGCCGCCATTGGTGCTCTACGTGATCCCCTATCTCATGTTCCGTGAAATCTGGCGGGCGAGCGACCCCGATAGCGATGATTGGCGAAACTCCCCGGTGGCACCGGTCGTGACATGGTGGTTCGTGTTGTTCGGCGTGCTTCCGTTGGTCTTCGTCGTCGCTCAAGGGATCAACGGTCTCGGGGGGCTGGGCACCGGTGCTGAGGCTGTTGCAAGCCAAGCGGTCGATCAGCGGAGCACCATCTGGGGTGCGTCGCTACTCTCGTTGGCGGCAGCACTGTCGATGGTGAAGCTGGCTCGACAACTCTCCGAGCGGCACCGCACCCTCCTCAATCAATCCGATGGCCGACGATGAGCGCAGTGATTCACCTTGTGCGCCATGCCAAGGCCGGTGAACGCAGAAAATGGCACGGCGATGACGTCGACCGACCGCTCTCCAAAGCAGGGTGGCATCAAGCAGAGGCCCTCGCGGAACGCCTCGCCCCCCGCCGGCCTAGTGTGCTGATCTCGAGCCCTTACCTCCGCTGCATCCAAACGCTTGAGCCTCTCGGCGCCGCCACCGGGCTGGAGGTCATCATCGATCAACGGCTCTGTGAGGACGAACCATTCGAACCTGTCCTCGAGTTGCTTGGCGAGGTGAGCGACGCAGCGGTGCTCTGCAGTCACGGAGACATCATCCCAGCAACGATTGCAGCCCTTTCCCGACGGGGAATGGAACTTCAATCCACCCCCGATTGGCGCAAAGCCTCCACCTGGGTCATGAAGCGTTCGAAGGCCGGCACGATCTCTCGGGCAAAGGTGTGGCCGCCTCCGACCCGGGGATGAGTCACTCGCCCTGAGTCGAGTCCCCAACGAGCCCCAACTCAAGAGCAATGTTTTCCATCAGCCCGAACACCATTTGAGGTGGATTGGCATCGAGACAGGCCGCAACGAGCGGCCGCGCCGACTCGGCATCACCCACGAATCGATATTGGATGATCCCGAGAAAGCACAACGGATCTGCATAGGTGGGGTCTACCCGCACCGCAGCAACCAGCTGGTCTACCGCTTCAGCTAATCGAGGGCCGGCCAGCGCTGCATCGGTCTCCTGCCGGGCCGACAGAGCAAGGGCCCACCCTCGATAGGTGAGCGCCTCGACATTGTCAGGTTCGAGTTCGAGCACAGACTGGTAGAGGTCGGCCGAGGCAAGTGGGTCGGACATCGAGATGGCGCGGGCTTCGGCGAGCAGCACCGACGCTCCATCGCGAGGGTCGAGACCGGTGATCTGTTGACCTGCAAGTCGTTGGCCCGACGACGCGGCAACCGCCCAGGAAAGCCCACCGGCGACAAGAAGGGTGACGAACACGACCAGAATTTTGCGGCTACCAGGCAGACGTAGACGCCGACGAGACTGGCTCTCGCCAGCGTTGATAGCCCGAATAACCGCCGCCGCCCGTGCCGTGTACCCGTCACGTAATTCGCGGTAGTCGACCTCGTCGACATCGCCAGCAGCGAACTCACCCTCAAGGTCCTCGAGGGACCGCAGGAGAAAATCTCGTTCGTCGCTCAGCGACTCGAACTCAGTCGTCATCAGCACCCTCGAGACGCTGTCGTTCGGTTGCCACGAGTCGGTAGTCGTCCTCGCCGGCGGGGCCGACGAGCGCAGCCTCTAGTCGCCATCGACGAAATGCGACCACCAGCGCGGCGGCGCCGATCACCCCTGCCGTGGCCGGCAAGGCCCAGATCAATGCATCGAATCCTGTGGCACTCGGCACCAAGAGCACCTGCCCGCCATAGGCGTCGGCAATCGTCGCAAGAATGGCGTCATCGTCAGCGGATCCCTCAACAACCGACTGCCGGATCGCCGACCTAATGGCCTCGGATGCAGGATTGCGCGACTCGTAAACACTTTCACCGTCACAGACCGGACACGCCACGCGGCGGCTGAGCGCGTCCACCCGATCACCAGGGTCAAGCGGTCCGCGATCGCGGGTGGAGCCAACCACGCCGAACCCCACGACGACGAATATGAGAGCGATCCAACCTGGCCATGACTTCAGCCAACGATTGATCTTCCGGGAGGTCGTCACATCCCCTCCCGCAGGCGTTGAATCGTGGTTGAGAGAAAATCCGCCGTGACTTCAGAAATGATCCGCCCACGAACGATTCCACCCGGATCGATAATCCAGGTCTCTGGAACCTGGGCCACCCCGAATCCGTTCTGGAACGAGTAGGAGGGGTCATAGATGACCGGCCAATCCCCCCCGTTTTCATCGAAGAACTCCTCGACGGAACCAGCGTCGTCATGCTGCACAATCGTGTAGAACTCAACGCCATCGATGCCGAGCGATCGCTGCTGATCAACAAAGGCCACGAGTTCAGGATGCTCGTTGCGGCATGGGATACAGGTCGATGTGAAGAAGTTCAGAACCACCCAGGAACCACGCCGCCTCGAGAGATCAAAGGGCTGACCATCTGAGGTCTCCCCAATTGCTGTCGGTGCTGGGCGGTCGAGAAGGGGGGTCGCCGCACCTGACTCACGCTCTGGAGCGGCCGCTATCAGTACTGCTATCAAGCCCATCAGCACCACGGCCACGGCGCCAGCCGCCCATGGTGCAACCCGACGATCAGTCGGCACGGCTCGCCTCGCTCACCGGAGCAGAGGTTGCATCAGTTGGCCGACGATGTCGGGCCGATGGCACCGCCGATAGGACCGTTCCGATCGCCATGATCGCTCCACCGACCCACATCCAGAGAATGAGGGGCTTGATGAACACGCGAAGTGTGACCTCGCTCGAGCCCGCAGCTGGTGGGTTCGTGCCATCGATGGTCAGGTAGATGTCGTTTGCAAATCCGGTTCTCACGCTCGGAGTTGGCACGACCATCCCCTGCAGGAGGTAGGTCGTCACTGCCGGACCGTAAACCTTTGATCGATCGACGAGAATGTTCGCCCGGGCAACGTCAACACGCTCATCGAGTTCGTCGACCACCTCAACCAGTTCGAAGGTGTGCCCCGCCCACTCAACCTCGTCACCTTGAGAGAGTTCCAGCGTCGCTGAATGCGTGTACGAGTTCGAGGCTGCGATTGCTACAGCCAACAGAATCACACCGAGGTGGACGAACATGCCACCGTTCGCTCTTCCCACGAGCCCGCGCCATCCCTGACGACGAGTCGACAGAACGATCTGTCGCCCTGCGGCACCGGCGGCGAATCCACCGAGCGAAAACGCTGCCAATGGGGCCCAGCCATCGGCGCCGGTCAGGACGGCCACCGCCAGTGCAGCCGCACCGCACCAAGCAGGCCAGAACAACCGATCACGGAGAAGTTCCGTCGATGCCTTTCGCCAAGGAAGCACCGGAGCAACCGCCATCAGAAAGAGGAGTGACAACCCGATGGGCATGGAGAGCCGGTCAAAGTATGGGGCTCCCACAACCGTCTGCCGGTCTTGAAACACTTCCACGAGGAGAGGGAAAACCGTTCCCAACAGCACGATGAACGCAAATACGGTGAAGATCACGTTGTTGGCGAGGAACGCCCCCTCACGCGACACCGGCGAATCGATCTGGCCCGGGGCACGAAGTCGATCACCCCTCCACCCGATCAGTCCGAGCGATACGACGACGACCAGCCCGAAGAAGCCAAGGAGGTATCCGTCCACCTCCCCTGCAGCGAAGGCATGGACGCTGTTGACGATGCCCGAGCGCGTGATGAAGGTGCCGAGAATGGTGAGGGAAAACGTGGCTACCAAAAGGCTGAGATTCCATACGCGAAGCATTCCTCGACGTTGCTGGACAAGCACCGAATGGATGTAGGCAGTTCCGGTCAACCACGGGAGGAGACTCGCGTTCTCTACTGGATCCCAGGCCCACACCCCGCTCCATCCGAGCACCTCATAACTCCACCAACCCCCGAGAAGGATCCCGATCGTGAGGAAGCCCCACGAGAACAACGCCCATCGACGGGTCTCCATGAGCCAACCTTCGCCGACCCGTCCGGTGATGAGAGCAGCGATAGCGAAGGCGAACGGCACGGTGAACCCGACGTACCCGAGGTACAGGATCGGAGGATGGAACAGCACCAGGATGTGGTTTTGCAGAAGGGGATTCGGCCCAGGCCCATCGAATCCGATGGGCACTGCTGAGCCCGGGGCAAACGGGGAGGCTGGGCCGAAGCTCAGGAGCGCGAAGAAGGCACAGACCACATACATCACCACGAGGGCCCAGCCGACGAGGTCGTCATCACTCCGGTTGGCAAAACGACGCGCCACGGCCGCTGTGAACCCCGCGAGCACCACCGCCCACAACAGAATCGAACCCTCGAGGGCACTCCACATCGCGGCGAAGTTGTAGAGCCACGGGGTAGTTGATGATCCCACCTGCTGGACGAAAGCGATCGACCAATCTCGTGCGAATAACGCTCGCTGCATCATCACCACCGCCACACCTGCGCCGGCGAGGATGATCCACGCGTAGGTCGGAGCCTGACGGATCACCCGACGGTTCCCTCCGACGATCGCCAATGCAGTCGCGCCAGCGCCAACGGCGGAAGCGATCAGCATCACGAGCAACCCTGCGTTGCCGAGGGCAGCGTTCAGGCTGAGGGCTGGCACGCCATCGCCTCAGCCTCGGTGAGACGATCGTCGTTCACCGCGACGTACTCCTCGGAGTGCTTCACCTCGACTCGGTCGCCGAGGAACAGCCCGGAGTCAGCATCGAAGACCCCGTGAACGACCACCGGAAGACACTCGCGAAAGATCCCGCCGGGCTCACCCTCGTATTCGACGGCAACGACGACGTCGTTGAACTCAATGTCGAAAAGCGTCGAGACCGAGCCCGCCGCTACCGAGCCCTCGGTCACTGTTCCTTGAAGACGCAGGCGACGGCCCTCGTCACAACCGCTTCTTAGACCGACCTCGTCAACGTTGCAGTAGTAGTCAACTGCGGTGGTCAGCGCCTGGGTGATGATGATCCCGCCAGACACGAGCACCAGGGCGAGCACGATGAGCGGCATCACTCGACGCGAGGATCGACGTGACCCGCCGTCGGTTCGACGAGGAGAGAGATCAGGTCCGTCGTTCAGAGCCATGGCTTCTCCTCGTCGGGCACCTCGTTGGCGAGTTTCCGCCCCAGTCGAATCGTCCGAATTGCAAACGCACCTATCGCCCCGAGGGTGATCAGGTACGACCCGATGATGAAACCTGCATCAGACACGGTCTGCACCACCTTCTGCACGACGAGACGCAAGCGCTGCATCGAGATCACGATCACCTGAGAGATCGATCATCGTCAGCGTCCGTGATCGATGTAGGACAAGCCAGATGAACAACAGTGTGAAGGCGACGACGCCAACGAAGAGTGAGAACAACATCAGTCCGTCGAGGGAAACGTCGAGGTCAGTGCCGAGCACGGTTGCTTCCTGGTGAAGGCTGCGCCAGAGCCTGACGCTCCAGTGAACCAGTGGGATCTCAAGTACGACCAACAGGCCAATGACGGCGCTGCGCCGTGCTCGCTGTTCGCGGGTGCCCTCAAGGCCTCTCACGGCGAGATAGCCGATGTAGCTCACGAAGAGCAGGGCGGTTGTGGTGAGACGAGCGTCCCACTGCCAGTACACACCCCACGTGATCCGGCCCCACAGCATCCCGGTCACCAGCGTGACCGCCATGAAGACCACCCCGATCTCAGCTGAGGCACCAGCGACCCGGTCAACCCCAAGCGAATGTCGCTTACCGATGAGATGAATCGCCGAGCACACCGCCGTCACGATGAACGCGAGGTACGCCAGCCACACCGACGGTACGTGCACGTACATGATCCGGACCGAATCTCCCTGGTCGCGATCAGCCGGAGATATCACCAGCCCGAAGACCGCCAACCATCCGATCATGATGATCGTCGCGATACCGACAACTCGCGTGGCGCGCGTCCCGGTGCCCCGATGACGAGGGGCTTGGATGGTCTGGGGGGTGATGGTCGTCATGTCGCTCCGCTCCGGCGAACCGTTCTCATTCCTCGATCAGGGGTCCGAAGGCGAATGAACCGGCGACACCGAATGTCACGGCGAAGACCGACAGCAGGCCGAGCCACGGCCAACCCTCCGAAATCGTCGTGCCGCCGGTGCCGAGCGCTGCTTCAACCGCTCGGGTGGCCCCGATGAGCACAGGCGACGCAACCGGAAGGACGAGTAATGGGAGCAACGTCTCCCTGCCCGACACACCAGCCGCGAGGCCTCCATAGATGGTACCCACTGCGGCGAGCCCGCACGTTGCGGAGATCGCCGTCGTGACGAGAAGCACAAGACCAATCGCGCGGATTTCCACCCCGTAGAGCAACACCGCTGCGCCGACCAACAACACCTCAATCACAGTCAACTGAACAACGAGTGCTGCCCACTTACCCCAAAACACAGCACTTGGATCGACCCCAGCGGCCTGAAGCGCCTCGAGCGCACCATCTGAGGACTCCACTGCAAATCCGCGTTGAACAATCACGATCATTGAGAACAGGACCGCCAGCCAGATCAGCCCAGGAGCGACCCGCGTCAAAATGTTGGTGGCGTCGAGTGCAAACGCAAACAGCACCATGACGAGGGCTGAGAAGGGAATGATCTGGTTGATCATGACTCTCGACCGTCGCTCAATGCGGAGATCCTTCATCAGGACGGCCCAGCTGACCGAGAACCTGCTCACCTCAGCCATCACCAACCTCCACCCGTCCCGCCTCGACGCGCACTGAGCGCGTCGCCAACCGCGCAGCGCGGTCCGCCTCGTGGCTCGAGAACAGCACGGTGGCTCCAGACAGGGTCGCTCGACGAAGCAAATCGTCCAGCTGGTCGCGCCCGGCCGCATCAAGACCAGTATGCGGCTCGTCCAGAAGCCATAACGACGCCCTGCGCACCACGAGCACGGCTAGAGCAGTGCGGCGTCGCTGCCCCGCAGACAATCGGCCAACCGGGACCGAGGCCAGGCGTCCGTCTACTTCCATCGCCGACGCAGCAGCCGCCACCTCGTCTGAGTCAGCCCCCGACATGGCACCCCAGAACCTCAGGTTCTCCTCCACCGTCAGATCGGTGTACAGGCCATTGCGGTGCCCCACCATTCCAACGCCGGATCTGATCGCTTCTCGTTCTGCGATCAGGTCGAATCCAAGGACCTGACCCGAGCCCCGAACAGGACGGACCATGCCAGCGCAAGCTCGCAGAAGGGTCGTCTTGCCAGCTCCATTGGGGCCCGAGAGCAAGACGATCTCGCCTCGAGCCACGCAGAGGTCTGCTCCCGCGAGCGCCGGGTACCCACCGAGGACGACAACCAACCCTTGGATATCGATGACCGACTCGGTCGCGCTGGTGGGTGACGAATTCATCCTCTCTACACGCTAGGCGTCACTCGGCGTTCCTCACGCCCGGTGGTGCCACTGCCCCACCGATATCGTGGGCGCCGTGGCCCGTCAGGAGAACCCTCGGCCCGACGACGGGTACCGGCTCAGCGAGGTCGTGAGGCGGGCTCACCGTCGTGGACCCACCAGCGGGTGGGCGTCGTTCTATCGACGTCATTGGGCCACATGGCGCCGCTATCGGCGGGCCCAATGGGATCGACCACCAGAACCACACGACTGGCGTTGGGCGATCGGAATTGCTGGGCGAACCCTGATTGTGACAGGGCTGTTGATGCTCGGTTTTGTCGGCTATCAACTGTGGGGAACGGGGATTGAAACCGCTCGAGCGCAGCGCGACCTGGCGACAACATTTGAAAGCCAGATGGTGGTCACGTCGTCCGAGGCACCCACCACAACGATCTCATCAACGTCCACCACCGCTGCTGATTCCGCAGATGACAACACGACCACGTCCGTAGCGGTGACAACCACCGTTCCCCCGGCCCCAACCGTTGACATCGCTCTCGGCGACCCAATCGCGCGGCTCGAGATTCCTGCGATCGATGTCGACCAGTACGTCGTTGCCGGAGTCGGCGTGGAGGAACTCAGGCTCGGCCCCGGCCACTTCCCCGACACACCGCTGCCCGGCCAGCTCGGCAACGCTGCAATCGCTGGCCATCGAACCACCTATGGCCAGCCATTCCATGATGTCGATCAGCTCAAGCCCGGCGATCAGATCATCGCCACGACAATTTCAGGTCGATTCGTCTATCGGGTCAGGGAGACGCTGATCGTCGAACCCTCCGACTATCACGTTGTGGCCACCACTGACCCGACCGTCTCTGAGCTGACGCTCACCTCGTGTCACCCCAAATGGTCTGCTGCACAGCGAATCATCATCCATGCCGACCTCGACATGGCGCTCTCCAACGCACCGACTGCCGCAAGCGGCTATCGCACCGATGCAGTTCCGGCTTCGGCTCCATCCAGCTCAGTCACCATCCCAGACGAGCCGATCGAATCATCGGTAGCCGCGGAGACGACCACCACGACCTCATCGACGGTACCAACGGGACCAATCGCCGGTGGCACCTCGGTGGGCACTACCGACGCCTTTGCCGCTGGCTGGTTCCATGATTCAACGGCCCTTGTTCAGACCGTGCTCTGGGCGATTCCCATGACGGCCTTAGTCGCCCTGGTCCGATGGTGGAGTAGGCGCCGCCGGAGTTGGTTCCCCGCACTTCCCCTCGCGACGGCCCCTGGATTCGTGATGCTCTACTTCCTCTACGAGAACATCAACGGGCTGTTACCCCCGAACCTGTAGTCCACCTCACGAGGCCGTGAATCGGGCAGGCCGCTTCTCAAGAAACGCCGTTCGGCCTTCCTCAGCGTCTCGAGATGCCCATGCGGCTCGCCTCAGCGCCTCGGCAGTGCCATCACTGATCGATGGCGGAGCCGCCGCATCAAGTGCCGCCTTGTGGGCAATGACTGTCAGTGGCGCCTGGCCAGCGAGAACATGTGCCCAGTCGAGTGCGGAATCAAGTCCACCGATCCGATGGATGACCCCAGCGGCAAACATCCGCTCGGCGGTGAACACCTCTGCTGCCACCAACATCGCACGGGCGATACCCCACCCAAATTCACGAACCAGACGATCGACTGTCCATTGATCTACAGCAAGTCCAAGTTTCGCGGCTGGGATCCCGAAGATGCTGCGTTCGGTTGCCACGCGTAGGTCACAGACCGAGACCAGTTGGCTTCCAGCCCCGAGGGCCGGCCCATCTACCGACGCAATGACGGGCACCGGGCACTGAGCGATGGTCTGTAATGCACGGCCTAGTGCCTCGTGGAACGCATCTGACTCAGCCCCGCCGAGATCCGCTCCAGCACAGAAGGCTGGAGGGGCGCCGGTGAGAACCACGACCCGTGTCTCGTCTGGGCGCACCGGTTCGAATGCCTCAACGAGACCCTCGAGTGTTGCGATGTCAACGGCATTTCGACGCTCTGGACGGTCGATCGTCACGAGGAGGATCTCGGCTGTCGGGCGTTCCACACGTACCATGGCCGAACCCTATGGCAGATAACGCTCCTCACAACGACCGCACTCACAGCGATCCGGTCCGCGCTCGCCGTGCCTCGATTGCGCGATGGACCCTGCTCGCCAATCGAGTCGGTTATCTGGTGCTCGCCGTTGGAGTGGCGATCTTCGTCGTTGCATTCGCCGTGGGGTTCTCGGCTCCAATGGCAACCATGGTGATCATCTGTCTGGTTGTCTCATCGATTCTGCTCGCACCGTCAATCGTCCTTGGCTATGCCGTGAAGGCAGCCGAACGTGAGGATCTCGAACAGGGTCGGTGACTGCGCCCACTTCACCCCTAGCATGACGGTCCCATGAGCCCAGCCCGCCTCACCGCTTCAGCACGGCGGGAACAGATCCTCGATGTTGCCCTCGAGATTTTTGGCGGATCGGGGTATCACGGTGCGTCAATGAATGAAATCGCCGAGGCGGCTGGAGTTACCAAACCGGTGCTGTACCAGCACTTCGATTCGAAGAGTGAGCTTTTCTCGGCTCTCCTCGACGAAGTTGGCACCCGCATGAGGATTGCCATCACCAAGGCCACGGCAGATGCCGAAGACGGTAAGGCACAGACACGACTCGGTTTTCTGGCCTACTTCCGTTGGGTTGCCACCGACCATGACGGGTTCAGATTGCTCTTCGGTGGGGCTGCCCGTCATGATGCAGAATTCACCGAACAGGTTCGGCGGATCACCTCTGATGCTGCGAGCGCGATTGCGCCACTCATCGCTGTCGACCTTGAGGCCGAGAAGCGACGAATCATCTCTCATGCCCTCGTCGGCCTCGCCGAGGGGGCGAGTCGCCGCCTCCTCGATAAGGGAACCGAGTTCGACCCAGATGAGATCGCCGAGACCGTGAGCGCCCTTGCCTGGGCCGGACTGCGCGCACTGAGCGACGCCAACTGACCGCACACCGAACGTGACCTCACTCAGGCTTCGCCAGTGGCAGCGCAACGCCTTTGACCGCTTCAACGAGTCTGAGTCAACCGATTTCCTCGCGGTTGCGACCCCCGGAGCCGGTAAGACCACATTCGCTCTGACCTGCGCTCTCGCTCATCTCGATCGGACACCGGGCCGGCTCGTGGTCGTGGCGCCCACCAGCCATCTCAAATTGCAGTGGGCCAAAGCCGCGCATCGTCTTGGCCTTGCCCTCGACACCGACTGGGCCCCGGGTCAAGGCCTGGCTCGTGACGTCCATGGGCTGGTCACCACCTACCAGCAGGTGGCGAGTGGGCAGGCTGCGGAACGTCTGAGCGGAATCGCTCGCGATGGTCTCGTCATACTTGATGAGATCCACCATGCTGGCGATGACCGGGCATGGGGATCTTCGGTGCTGCGGGCCTTCGAT
>JBDQKN010000030.1:0-13377 GCA_040263235.1 Ilumatobacteraceae bacterium | reverse complement strand
CTTCGCATCGAAACGGCCTCAACCCCAGTTGAGCGGTCCGTGGAACTGCTCGTGGGATTGCTCGAAGCGCACCGAATTCTCTGACACATTCAACTGAAATCAGTTGGCACCGATGAGTGACAGTTGTTCGTTTGTTGTGTAACGAATCACAGGCTGTGTCCGATCACCCACACGTATGTGCATCGCGCATGTACTGGTGAGGACGGAGCAACATGAGTACACCACGACATCTCCGCACGACACTTCTCGTCATCGCCATGGCAATGGCAACGAGCACATTGGTCGCTCCGGCGTCGGTCTCAGCGACTGGCGATCCGAGCATCGAACCGCTGGAACTCCCTGCCTTCACCGGCTCACAGGCCCTCAATGACTACATCGTGTCGCTCACCGATGACGCTCTCAGCCTCAGTTCGATCACCGATCAGATCGCACTCGCCGGCGGAACCGTCACCGCAGAGTTCGAACAGTTCAACAGTTTCAGCGCCACTCTGACCAGCGATCAGGCATCAGCACTCGCCGCACACCCGTCAATCACCAACGTTGAACTTGACCGGTACATCGACATCGATGGCCCCGACTCCATCCCCAACCGCTACATCATCACCGTTCGTCGCGGAACCAACCCCACGACCCGCGCTGCGCTGGTCTCCGCTCTCGCCGACAACGTGGTGGCCACCTACCGTCACGCCCTAGACGGGTACGCCGTCGAACTCAACGCCAGCGAACTCAAAGCGATCAAAGACCTACCCGGTATCGCCACGATTGAACAGGATCAGGTGATCACCCTCGATCAGATCACCGACGACATCACCACCAATGGTGTTCAAACCGGCGCCCCCTGGGGTCTCGACCGACTCGATCAGGTAAGCCTCCCCCTCGACAACACCTACGTCGACCGCCACGACGGCGACGGCGTCACCGCATACATCATCGACACCGGCATCACGCCGCACGTCGACTTCGGCGACCGCCTCGTCGCCGGACAGAACTTCTACACCGACGACCAATCATCAACGAACACCGATGACTGCAACGGTCACGGCACCCACGTCGCTGGCACCGTCGGCGGATCGGTCCACGGTGTTGCGAAGAACGTCACCCTTGTTCCTGTTCGAGTGTTCGGCTGCTCAGGGAGCACGAGCACCTCAATCATCGTCTCGGCAATCGACTGGGTAATCGCCGATCACGACGCAGGCGTGCCAGCCGTGTCGAATATGAGCCTCGGCGGTGGCGCCTCAGCATCGACGGACCTGGCCACCCGCAACATGGTCGCTGACGGCATCATCTCCGCCGTCGCTGCGGGTAACTCCAACCAGAACGCCTGCTACAGCTCGCCTGCACGGGAGCCTCTCGCCAACACCGTTGCTGCCAGCACCTCATCCGACGCCCGTGCTTCGTTCTCTAACTTTGGGTCCTGCGTTGATGTCTTCGCCCCTGGGCAGTCCATCCTCTCGACATGGATTGGCGGTTCGAGCCCATCAACCGCCACCAACACCATTTCTGGCACCTCAATGGCAAGTCCTCACGTGGCCGGAGCCGCCGCAGTGCTGTGGGGACTCGACCCCACCGCTGACGCCAATGCCGTCACATCAACCTTGCTCAGTAGCTACACCCCCGACAAGATCTCGAATCCGGGAACCGACAGCCCGAACCGGCTGCTCTATCTCGTCCCCGGTGACGGAACCCCGCCGGGTGCACCCACCGACCCAGTCGCAGTGAATGTCGACGGCACGGTTACCGTGTCGTGGACCGCACCTGTCGACACCGGAACCGGCGAAGTGTCCTCGTACACGGTCACCCCGCTCAACTCGTCGAACCAGGCATCAACCCCGACCTGCACCTGGACATCAGGTCCCCTGCAGTGTTCGATCGGCGGCCTTCGTGCTGGCACGTGGACATTCATCGTTCGTGCTGCAAATCCGTGGGGATCGTCGGATCCGTCAGCTGCGTCGAACTCAATCACCATCGACACAACGAACGACGACTGGGCGGGAGCCCGCGCGCTCAGCGGCCTGACCGGCACCCTCACCGATTCGAACTCAGGGGCAACCACTGAACCTGGAGAGCCCACCCAAGAGTTTGGCTATGGCCAGGCAACCAAGTGGTTCAAATACACGCCCACCTCGACTGGGTCGCTCACCATCGACACCCACGGGTCACGTTTCGACACCGTGCTCGGTGTGTACACCGGTAGCGCCGTCAATGCCCTCACCCTCGTCGAGAAAAACGACGACAGCAGCAACAACGGAACCTGGACCCTCCAATCACGGGTGAACTTCACCGCAACAGCCAGCACCACCTACTGGATTCGCGTCAACAGTTACTCGAACACCACCGGCACAATCATCCTTAACTGGGACCTCGAAGCCACCTGCACCCCCGGTTCGGTCTCCAACGATCAGTTCTGCACAGCCCTTGGACTCTCTGGAGCCACCGACTCGCACACCGTCGACACCACCACCGCAACTGTCCAACCCAACGAACCCGGCTCAGGAACCAAGAGCGTTTGGTACACGTACAGTCCCGACACCGACGGCACCCTCGAGATCGCTCGCCCCACCACCCCCGGTGCAACCTGGCTCGAGGTGTACACCGGTTCTGCAGTCGACAGCCTCACCGCACATCCAGATTGGACCGTGCTCAACGGAACAAGCCCGGTGAGCGGGACCTTGACCGTCGATGACAAGACGACGTACATCATCCGTCACGCCACCGACAGCAGTGGGTCACTCACGACAAGCATCACCTTCACCGCAAACCCGGTGATCAGCGAACCCTCAGCCCCAAACGGACTCGCTCTGAGCGAGACCAGCGATGACGTCCCCGCCCTCGATGTCTCGTGGTTAGCGCCTCTCAGCGACGGTGGCAGCCCACTGCTGTCATATGAAGTCACCACCTCCCCTGCCGGCGACTCCTGCAGCGTTGGTCCTGAGACGACGAGCTGCACCCTCACCGGCCTCGACCTGTGGAAGCAGTACACCGTGTCAGTCGTTGCGGTGAACGCTGTCGGACGAGGACCCGCCGTGAGCGGCGCCATCGTCGTCGGAAATGCCAACGACATGTTCGCCAACGCGAACGTGCTCACCGGGGACATCGGCACGACCTACTCGTCGAACGAATTCGCCTCCGCCGAGAGCGGTGAGCCTGCCCACCCCTTTGGGCCCTACCACTCGATGTGGTTCAACTGGACGGCCCCCGCCAACGGCGAACTCACCGTGACCACCGTCGGATCAAACTACGACACGACCCTGGCCGCATACACCGGAACACAGGTCGACTCGTTGTTGCAGATCCTTGCCAACGACGACGCCGGAGGCGCCCTCACCTCAGCGATCTCAATTGACGTCACCAGCGGCATCACCTATCGAATCGCCGTCGACGGGTATGGGGGTCGTACCGGGGCCATCACCTTGAACTGGGATCTCGTCCGGGCCGCCCCACCCACGGCCCCGACGGGTGTTCGAGCAGTCGCGACCGGACCCGATCGAGTCATCGTTGCCTGGTCGAACCCGACCGGCTCGCTACCGATCACCGGAGCGACTGTCACCGCCAACCCGGGCGGCGCAACCTGCACGACCGCCAGCACCACGTCCTGTGCCATCACCGGGCTCACCACGGGTTCGACGTACACCTTCACCGTGGTTGTCGCCAACGAACTCGGTAACAGCCCAGTGTCAGCACCATCAGCCCCCGTCACACTGAGCGCTGACACCGACGGCGGACATATCTCATTCCCCTCGAGCTGGGGTCAAGACCGAATCGACGAGACCGACCTGCCAATGGACGGGTTGTACAGCACCGCCAACCGTGGCGACGGTGTCATCATCTTCGTAGTCGACACCGGCATCACCAACCACGCTGAATTCGGTGATCGTCTGCTCCCCGGATACGACGGCGTCGGCGACGAATACGGCAGCACCGACTGCCACGGCCACGGCACTCACGTCGCATCCACCAGTGCCGGATCCGATCACGGTGTGGCCGACGATGCATTGCTCGTCGCCGTTCGTGTCCTCGACTGCGGCGGCGGGGCCAGCACAATGGGTGTTCTCGCCGGCCTGAACTGGGTTGCTTCATACAACCTGGCCGGGCAGCGGGGCGTCGTGAACATGAGCCTCGGCGGCGTGGCCTCTGAGAGCCTCGACGATGCGGTCGCCGACCTTGTCAACCGTGGAATCGTTGTCGCCGTCGCTGCCGGTAACGAAGCTCAAGCTGCCTGCAACGTGTCACCCGCCCGGGAACCTTCAGCGATCACCGTGGGCGCGACCGACAGCAACGACTACCGGGCATGGTTCTCGAACTTCGGCGACTGCGTCGACATTTTCGCCCCTGGGGTCGACATCATCGGTGCGGCACTGGGATCGGGCACCGACACGATGAGCGGTACATCAATGGCCAGCCCCCACGTGGCTGGCGCAGCAGCACTTGTCCTGAGCGCTTACCCCACCCTCACCCCAGCCGGAGTGGCCGATGTGCTGACCGGTGACGCCACCCGAGACCGTGTGGTCGGGGCCGGCACCGGTTCCCCCAACCTGTTGTTGATGGTTGCTGGTGAGTCACTGCCGATCAACCCGGAACCAATCGACCCTGACCCACATGCCCCCAAGCAGGTGATCGGCACCCCCGGTGACACGACCGCCACCATCTCATGGACCCCAGGTGACCTCGCTGGCAACGACATCGCCCGGTTCACCGTTACCGGAACACCATCGGGTGCGTGCACCGCGCCAGCAGTCGATCAGACCTCCACCCATTCATGTGTGGTGAACGGCCTGACCAACGGCACGGCATACACATTCACCGTGGTTGCTATCGACACAGCTGGGCGTGAAAGCCAAGCCTCAAACCCGGTCACCGTCACACCCGTCGGCGTCGCCACTCCCCCAGAAGCAGAACCGGTGATCGCGGCGATCGTGCCAGAACGCATGCTCGACACCCGCCAGATCTCGGCCACCGGCACCCCCACACCCAAAGTTGGCGGATCCAACATTCTGGAACTGCCGGTGCTCGGACGCTCCGGTGTACCAACCGAAGGGGTGGCAGCAGTCGCGATGAACGTGACCGTCACCGAGACCGAGACAGGTCCCGACGGAGGATTCCTCACCGTGTTCCCCTGCGGTGGAACCGTGCCAAACGTGTCGAACCTGAACTTCACCAGTGGCCAAACCGTCGCTAACTCGGTCATCGCTCCGGTATCAAACGCCGGCACCGTCTGCTTCTACGTGGCTGGACAGGCCCACGTGCTCGCCGATATCTCCGGTGCCGTTATGGAAGGTGCCGGATTCCGCGCGGTCGATCCCTCACGTCGGCTTGATACCCGCACCGGCCACGGCGACGTGGCTATCGGACGGGTCGAGAACTCGATCCTCGAAGTCCCGATGCTCGGTCGAGCTGGAGTTCCCGACAGCGACGTGACCGCAGTGTCGATCAACCTCACAGTGACCGACACCCTTACCGATGAATACGGCGGCTTCGCCACGGTCTTCCCTTGTGACGCCGAGATCCCGAACGCCTCAAACCTGAACTTCCTCGCAGGGCAAACCGTGCCGAACTCGGTCATCAGCCCGCTGTCCGCAGACGGGAGGTTGTGCGTCTTCGTTCAAGGAATGGCGCACGTCATCATCGACGTGAACGGTGCGTTCGATTCCGGAGTTGGCTACGAATCAATAGTGCCATCGCGGCTGACCGACACCCGATTCGCACTGCCGGTTGGCACCCGTTCCGGATTCCCATCTGAGATTGAGGTGCAGGTCACCGGTATCGGTGGGGTTCCGTACACCGACGTCACCGCCGCCTCGCTGAACGTGACCGTGGTCGCTGCCGAAACCGATGGCTACGCGACCGTGTATCCCTGCGGCACCCTGCCCGAGTCGTCGAATGTGAACTTCGTCGCCGGTCAAACCGTCGCCAACGCCGTCCTGGCACCGCTGTCGGAACAAGGAACAATCTGCGTGTACGTCGAGGGATCAACGAACGTGATCGTCGACGTCAACGGGTACATCACCACTGAGTGACACGCCCAAAAAGAATTTCCAGATATTTCTCCCTGAGATGTAACACATCGGTACCGACGGGCGATGACCCTGTTGGCCGCCCAACAAGGAGGCGGCCCCGAACAGGGAGAACCCAATGAACCGACTCATCACCCGCACCATGATCCGCCTCTCCGAGGTTCGTGACGCCGACGACCGTGGCGGCGTCGCCGCCGAATACGGCGTGCTCCTCGCCGGCATCGTCGGTGTGGTCGCCATCGCAGCGGCCGCCCTCGGTGGACGTATCGGCGGACTCTTCGACGCCATCCTGCCGTGACCCCGTCTCCCCGGCCCGGCTCGACCACATCAGGCGAGCCGGGCCGTCGGGGGCGATGCGGAACCCGAGACAGCGGCATCGCCGCCGTTGAATTCGCACTCGTCGTACCGATGCTGCTCGCACTCCTCGTTGGCGTGGTCATCGCCGGAACCGCGGCCATCGGCCACCTCAAAGTCCAATCGGCTGCGCGAGATGGCGCCCGGGCCGGATCAGTCGAGGCTGGTGTCGGCTGCACCGTTGCGCTCGACCGACTCGTCGGCACCTCCGCCACCGTCGGCGGACCCACCTGTGCGGCGATCGCGGTCTGTCCAGGGACGAACAGCACGGTTGCCGTCACCGCCACCCGAATAGTCACCATCCCACTGGTCGGCGACAAGACGATCACCCTCAATGCTGAATCAACTTTCGAATGTCAACAGACCGGGACGAGCCATGACCGAGACCGCAACCACCGTTGACCAACACACCACTCGTGAACTCGGTGTCGACTCGGGTTCGGTTGCGGTGATGTTCGCTCTCCTCATCGTGCCGTTACTCGCGATCGTGGCCGTCGTCACCGAAGTTGGCGTTGTCTATGCCCATCGGCAGCAACTGCAGTCGGGCGTCGAAGCCGCCGCCCTTGCAGCCGCCCGAGACTGGACAGGGGGATCCAACCCCTGCGCCGAGGTCGG
Organism: Ilumatobacteraceae bacterium; assembly: GCA_040263235.1. GTDB lineage: Bacteria > Actinomycetota > Acidimicrobiia > Acidimicrobiales > Ilumatobacteraceae > Casp-actino5. The sequence goes on along the minus strand of JBDQKN010000030.1, from coordinate 6,397 downwards.
CGGGTACATCAATGCCAACAACACCTTGGATCCGAACTCAGGTGAATCCGTCACCAGTTCGTGCACCATCACCGGTGACAACCGCAATGGCACCATCACCATCACCGCTGAGGCCCAGACAGCCTTGATCTTCGGTGGAATCACCGGCCGCGACGCCGCCGGTATCACCGCAACCGCCTCGGTGGCCATCGGCAGCCCGGCGAGTACCACCGATCTACGACCACTCGCCATCTGCGCAACGCATCCCGCTCTCCTCGCCTGGACGAACTCCGGCTTCACCGACTCATCGGTCCATCGCATCGACGTTGAAAGCGACGGAACCTCATGTGCAGGAGAGGTGCCCGGCAACTGGGCCATGATCGACTTCGACGGCGGCAACAACTCAAACGCAACGCTGCAATCCTGGGTGGTGGACGGCTACCCCGGAGCGGTCGACGTCCCGAGCACCGTTCCAGGTGACCCCGGCATCCCAACTCCGGCCATCGACCTCGACTCGCTGATCGGAAGCACCGTCAGATTTCCCGTGTTCAGCGCCGCCCGCAACAACGGCAGCGGAGCGGAATTCGACCTGACCGGTTTTGTTGCGGCCGAGATCGTTGACGTGGTGATGACCGGCAGCGCATCGAACCGCCACCTCGATCTCCGATTCGTCACCGAACGCGACGGCGACGAACGAACCGACCGAACCCGCAACTGCCAATACGGCATCAGTTCATGGCACCTGTGTGCCCTTGACGGAAACGGAACCTGCTCATGAGTATTCGCCCAAGCTTTCGCCCCTCGGCGGGCGGCGACCGCATGCGTCGCCTCGGCATCCCATTAGCAGCGGGGCTGCTCGTCACCATCGGTGCTCTTGCACTGATATCCAGTCCAGCGAACTCAGATACCACCGCCGACCTCAATCTCATCGACACGGTCGTGGCCGTCCGACCAATCGAAGCTGGAACCAGCACCGATGACCTGGATGGCTTGGTCGAGATTCGCCAACTTCCTGCCCAAGCCCGCGCCAACGGAGCGCTCACCAATATCGACCAACTCCCAGCGGGAACACTCGTGGCTGATCATGTTGCCGGGCAACAGGTGCTCACCACTTCAATCGCCGATGACCCGATCGACGCCATCGGTGACGATCTCGTCGCCGTCTCGGTTCGCCTTGACCCGCAACGGTGGACCGGCCCATTCACCACCACCGGTGCGGTCGTCGACATTTACGAGACGTCGGATATTGACACCACGCTCATCGTGAGCGAGGCCCAGATCATCGACGCCCCAGACACCGCCGAGCTTGACCCCCGTAGCGAAGCAGTCATCACGTTGGCCGTCCCTGTCGATGGGGTCACCGCTGTGATCACCGCCGCCTCTACGGGCCAGATCTGGATGGTCGGACGATGAGCGCCCACCCTGAACTCCCCACGCAGCCTCTGATCGCTGTCGTCTCACCCAAAGGTGGCAACGGCAAAACCACGATCTCATCGAACCTGGCGATCTCGCTCGCCCGGCGCACCCCAGCAATCATCGTCGACCTCGACGTGCACTTCGGCGACGTCGAATATGCACTCAGAATGCGGCCGGTTCACCGACTCGACGATGTCGTCAACGACGAATCGCTTTCCGGTGAACGTCTCGCCGGCATGTTGTCGCCCCATCCGTCGGGTCTCGATGTGCTCTGTGCGCCAAACGACCCGGTTGCTGCCGACCGTCTCGATCCGGTCGCTGCGTTCGCCGCAGTCGATCGCCTCACCGAGCTCGGCCGACCAATCGTGCTTGACACCGCCGGTGGCATCAGCGACTACTCCCTCGGCGCCCTCGATCGTGCTACCCACATCGTTCTCGTCTGCGGCACCGACGTGCCGTCAATCCAGGCAGGACGCAAGCTGCTCGAAACCATGCGGACGCTCCACATGCCGCTTGACCGGGTCCGACTGGTCGTCAACCGATCGACTGCCCAGACGGGACTCAGCGTGGCCGACGTAGAGGAAGTGCTTGGGCTCAGCGCATCGCTGCTCGTCCCCGAACACCAGAGCCTTGCCGCCGGCATGAACGCAGGTACCCCGGTCACCGAATCGAGCCCCCGATCGGCAATCGCTGACACCTTCAACGAGTTCGCCGACGACATCCTCGGTATCGAACCCGGACCGCGGCGTCGATTCCTCACCCTTCGCCAAGGAGACCGAGGATGAGCCTCGCAGCCCGCGTCGACCAACGAGAGATCGCCCTCAACGCCACCACGTCGGTCGACGACACCGTTGATACATCGCCAACTGCAACGATGGCGACTGCCGATCCCAGAGTCCTGCCAATCGACCGTCGCCTGCTCGCTGAGATCCTCGACGAGGTCCGAGCCTCAGTCCAACGGGCCACCAACGCCGACGGGTTCGAGCCAGGCTCCATGCGACGGATCGTTGAACGAGAAGCCGACGCCGCCCTCGGTCGCCGGCCCGAACTCGACCGAGCGGTAGTCAGGTCGCTACGCCAGAGCATCATCGACGAACTGCTCGGCTACGGCCCGATCCAAGATCTGCTCGACCGACCTGACGTCTCCGAAATCATGGTGAACGGCTCAAATCGCATCTTCGTCGAACGTTCCGGTCGCCTCGAGATCACCGACCGCCAATTCGACGACGACGAGCATCTCATGACAGTCATCGACCGTATGGTCCGGTCATCAGGGCGTCGCGTCGACCAGTCATCGCCGATGGTTGACGCCCGTCTGCCCGACGGTTCACGGCTCAACGTGATCCTGCCGCCGCTTGCGGTCGACGGACCGTCGGTCACCATTCGAAAATTCACCGCCAGACACCTCACCAGCGATGACCTCGTTCTCAAAGGTGCGCTGTCCCAAGGTGCGGCTGATCTCATCGCTGGTGCCGTTGGGCACCGAATGAACGTCATCGTCTCCGGGGGAACCGGCACTGGTAAGACGACGATGCTCAACGTGCTTTCGTCACATATCGCCCGGACAGAACGAGTCGTGACCGTCGAGGACGCAGTCGAGTTACAACTCGATCTCCCGAACCTCATTCGTCTCGAAGCCCGACCAGCGAACACCGAAGGTTCTGGTGCGGTCACCATCCGTGACCTCGTGCGCAACTCACTGCGGATGCGTCCCGACCGGATCGTCGTCGGCGAAGTCCGTGGCGCAGAAGCCCTTGACATGTTGCAGGCGATGAATACCGGCCACGACGGGTCCCTTTCGACGCTGCACGCCAACTCGCCTCGGGATGCGCTGCGTCGCCTCGAAACCATGGTGCTCCTCGGCGGAGTTGAGTTGCCTCTACGGGCGATCAGGGAGCAGATCGCATCAGCGGTCGACCTCGTTGTCCAACTGTCCCGAGACGGGTCAGGGAACCGGTTCGTTTCGTCAATCACCGAAGTGGTCGGCATGGAAGGTGACGTCATCTCGACCGCCGAGATTTACACCCGATCAGCAGATGGTGAACTCGTCGCCACCGGCGTCGTGCCCCGACGAATCTCCGAAGGTGGCCTGCACTCATGAGCCCGGCGGTCGGCGCAATCGCACTCGGTATCGGCGCTGCACTGTTGGCGTCGGCCGTCCTGAATCGGAACCAGCGTCGGGCGTTGTCACAGCGTGCTCGCTCCCAACTCGGTCTGGCAAACGACCCTGATCAAGATGCGATGTCAAAGGACACGCCTCAACGTCATGGACCCCCAGCACCAGTCATGATCGCGAGCGCGGCACTGTCACCCCTTGGGCTCGTCGTCATCGGACCGATCGGAGTTCTCGTCGGGTTCTTGCCGTGGATCGTGGCTCGCTCCGTTCAACGATCACGGGCCAGGCGGCGAGCAGCAGACCTCGACTCAGCACTCGCCCCCGCACTTCAACTGGTGATCGATCAACTCCGGGTCGGCCGAACCCTCACCGCCGCACTTGACGCAGCGAGCGAATCAGCTGATGAACCGCTCGCTGGGATCCTCACTCGAGTGGTCAATAGCCATCAACTCGGCACACCGCTCGCCGATGTACTCGACGTCGTCGCTGATGAAGAGAAGAACCATCACCTCAGCGTCATCGCATCAGCCATCGGCCTGCACTCTCGACAAGGCGGATCGATCACCGAGATTTTGGCCACAGTTGTCGAGTCGATCGAGGAAGAAGACCGCCTGAAGCGTGACCTGTTGACCTTGACCGCTGACGCTCGGCTCAGTGCCAATGTGCTGCTCGCCATGCCGGTTGGCGCATTAGTCATCACCTCGCTGCTGAGCCCCGGCTACGCAACACCGTTGATCAGCACTCCGGTTGGGCGGCTGCTGTCGGGCATTGGGCTTGCACTCGGAGCGATCGGTGTGATGTGGCTGCGACACCTCGCACGACCGGAGTCGGCATGATCAACGTTCTCGGCGCGCTCACTCTCGGGTTCGGCACCACGCTGGGCGCTCACGCTCTCTTGACTGCCCGCAACGTCAAGTCCCCCTCATTACTGTCCCCTATCCAGGGATTAGCGACCACTCGATCAAACCCGCGGGTCATTCCGGGTGAGCGTTCACGACGCGACGCTCTCGGTGCCGTCGAGGGAACTCCTGAGGCAATCCGACGGCTGATGGTCCGGCAGGTGATCGCCACCATCGGCACTGGGCTGCTGGCTGCGCTGTTGGTTGGAAGCGAACCAACCCCAATCGGAGTCATTGCAGCGCTGTCGGCAGTTGGTGGCGCATGGCAGATCCCGCTGGTGCTCGCCCGAGGTCGTGAACGTCAGCGACGAACCAACGTCGACCGCAAACTCACCGACGCAATCGGCGAGATGGTGATGGGTGTCGAAGCAGGGCTCACCCTCGATGCCGTGATGGCCCGCTACACCGATCGGCACACGAACGACTTGGCACGCGAATTTGCCCACCTTGCCGCAGCGATCCGCTCAGGGCGATCGCGAACCGAAGCGCTCACCGAAATGCGCGATCGAACCCCGACCCCGATCCTGCGCTCGTTTGTGTCAGCGGTCGAACAGAACGTGGTGCTCGGCACCCCACTTGCAGCGGTGCTCCGCAAGCAGGCCGAAACCACTCACCGCCACCGACGCCAAGCAGCGGAAACCAGGGCGGCCGGCGTGTCGATGAAGATGATTTTCCCGACAGTGTTCTGCCTCCTTCCGCTCCTCATGATCGTGGTGGTCGGCCCTGCGATCGTCAGGTTGGTTGAGGTTCTCTGATGTCCGGCAACCGCCCGGGACGACGCGAGGAGGATGACACGACTGGTGCTGGGATACTTGGACATCGCCATCGCGATCATCACCGCAGTGATCTGGCTTGGGATCGTTCAGCGGCCGGCGAGCAAGGTGCTCGGCGAGTCGGCGGCCCGACGCGCCCAACGGGCAGCGCCATCGCTGGTCGTGATCACACTCACCGCAGTACTCGCTCTGCTGCTGGTATCAGCAGATTCACTGTCCACCGCGGCAGCGATACTCCTCGGGGTAGCCGCCTCAACATTGTCGGTTCAGACCGTCGTCGACCTCGCGACGAGACGACTACCGCTTCGGATCAGTCATCTGGCAGCGCTCGTCGTCACCATGCTGGCAATCATCGACATTCCGTCTCGAACGGTCTCGGTGCTACTCGGAGCAACGTTCATGCTGCTCATCGCGTGGTCGCTCGCTCGGCTGACCAAGGGTTCTCTCGGACGTGGGGACATCCACTTCTCACCGATGCTCGGGGCGGTAATCGGCTGGACATCCCCCTGGCCCGACCTGCCTGGCGGGCTCCTGACAGCCTGGCTGCTCACCGCGATCGCCGGCGCCGCAGTCACCCTCGTCGGACTGATAATTCGGATGATCGACCGGGGCTCGACCGTCCCCTACGGCCCATTTATGGCTCTCGGAACTCTGGTGGTGGTCACGACAACACTCGGCGGCACACCATGAGAGGCAAGCCACGCTTCTCACTCTCGGCGCTCAAGAAGGGTGACAGCGACGCGTGGTCGTGGTTCATCGCCGAGTTCTCGTCAAAGATCGTCGGCTACGCAGCCCGCATGGGAGCGAAAGATCCAGAAGAGGTGATGGGTGCCGTTCTCGAAACCGTTGCTCGACGTATCGGTGAGTTCGAAGGAACCGAATCGCAGATGCGGTCGTTTGTGTTCTCAATTGCCCACGCCCGAATCGTCGACGACCTGCGCCGATCAACTCGCCGCAGCGAAGTGTCGATCGAGAACACCTTGACGCTGCTCGCGGCTGAAGAGCCCAATGAAGACACGTTCACCGACCCTGATCTCCTCGACGCGTTGAACCGGCTTCCCGACGAACAGCGCCGAATGCTCGAACTGCGCTACGTCGTCGGATTGAGCACCAAAGAAACCGCAGAAGCCCTCGGTAAGTCCGAGGTCGCCACCCGAGTGGCGCTCTCACGTTCCTTCAACAAGTTGAAAGGCCTCTTGCGCAGCGACTTGGGG
>JBDQKN010000029.1:0-13613 GCA_040263235.1 Ilumatobacteraceae bacterium | reverse complement strand
GTGCCCGGCTGAGCAGGCCGCAGGCGAGTCCGGTGTCAACGTTGTGATCCTCATACGCGTTGATCCACCGCTCAGCGCGCATGTCCGATTTTCGAACCATTGGGCCCGCCTGCATAGAGGTGTGGATCTCATCCCCCGTGCGATCGAGAAATCGAGTGTTGTTGAACGCGACGCGACCCGCTGCCGCGCGGATGCACTCGGCGAGGTTGAGCGTGGTGCGTCGCTCCTCGTCCATGATGCCGATCTTGACCGTCTCGGCAGCGAGGCCGAGCACGTTCTCAACTCGCGAGAACACCTCGCAGGCGAATGCCACTTCCTCGGGTCCGTGCATCTTCGGCTTTACGACGTAGACAGATCCTGTTGTCGGAAGTGCGCAGGCGACGGTCATCATGGCGTCGAGAATTCCCTCAGGGATCTCCTCTCCATCGGGACCGCGAACGGCTGGCGTCGTCATCAGGTGGCCCACGTTGCGCACCAGCATCAGCGATCGCCCGGGGAGGGTTACGTCGTCACCATCGGGCCCTCGGAACGTGCGGGTGGCAGCCATGCTCCGTGTGAAGGCGACCCCATCCTTATCGACGGTCGCGGTGAGGGTGCCTCGTTGCAGGCCGAACCAGTTCCGGTAGGCGAGGGCCTTATCGGCGGCATCAACACAGGCCACCGAGTCCTCGCAGTCTATGATGACCGTCACGGCCGACTCAAGGATCACATCGGCAACTCCTGCTGCATCGGTGGCCCCGACCGCGTGCCCCCGGTCGATACGGATCTCGACGTGCAGCCCATGGTGTCGGGTCACAATTGACGACGGCGCGTCAGCGGGTCCGGTCCATCCAACGAGCGTCACCGAGTCGTCGACAGTGCCCTCGGATCCATCGGCAAGCGTCACGATCAACCGAGCCTCGACGACTGAGTAGCGAGTGGAACCCTGATGGCTCCCGGCGGCGAGAGGCATGACGTCATCGAGGATCCGGCGCGCCTCGTCGATAACTCGCGCGCCCCGTGATGGGTCGTAGGGGCCAGGAGTAGGTCGGTCTCCGGTTGCGTCGGTGCCGTAGAGGGCGTCATAGAGCGAGCCCCAACGGGCGTTGACTGCATTGATCGCGTATCGGGCGTTCGTCACGGGCACGACGAGTTGGGGTCCGGCTACTTGAGTGATCTCTCGGTCGTCGGCATCGGTTCGTATCGAGAACGACGGGCCCTCCGGGAGGAGGTACCCGATCGTTTCGAGGAAGGCTCGATATTCACTTGGCTCGCCCACACCATGTTCGCGGTGCCAACGGTCGATTGCGGCCTGCATGGATTGTCTGGTTTCGAGCAGTTCACGATTGCGTGGGCCAAGGTCGCGGATGATCTCTGCGAAGCCGGCCCAGAAGCGCTCGTTGTCGATGCCGGTACCAGGCAGGACCTCCTGTTCAACGAGGTCGATTAATTCATTGCCGATGGTGAGACCTGAACGTTCGGCCATCTCAGGCTCGCTTCGTGAATCCGTCGAGCCGGCCGCCGGCGTCACCCATGGGGTAGTGGGTGGCATATTCATATCCGAGGCCGTGGGTGAGTCCGAGATCCTGCTGGTGTCGGTAAAGGTCTTTGTACGCGCTGATCGACTCAGGGCTGTTCTCGGCGATGGCCTCGGCCAGTTCGCCGACTGTTGAGTCGAGCTCGGTGAGCGGGACACAGTGGCTTGCCATGCCGTAGTCGAGGGCCTCTGCCCCCGAGATTGTCCGTGCTGTGTACGAGAGCTCGCGCGCCCGAATTGGACCGACTGCGCGGATCAGACGAGCGCTCATGCCCCAGGTCGGACGGAGACCCCATTTTGCGTGGGTGTCACCGAGTTTCGATTCGTTGGCAACCACCATGAGGTCACATGAGAGGGCGAGTTCAAGCGCCCCGGTGAAGCAGTAGCCGTTGACCTTGGCAATCGTGACCTTGGGCATCGTCGACAAGAGTTCACATGCTCGGCGCGCCGGGTCGTTGAGCAGACCCGAGACATCACCGCCGGCTGGAGGTTCGGCGGCAAGCGCCTTCAGGTCGACGCCGGCCGAGAACGCCCGCCCGTTGCCTGTTAGAACGACCACACGAATCGCGTCGTCGGCCCCTGCTTCGGAGAGTGCCGCAGCCAGGTCGGCAAGCAGCGATGGCGTGAGTGCATTGAGCGCCTCAGGCCGATCGAGAGTGAGGGTGCGAATGGCTCCCTCGGTACTGATGATGATCCCCATTCCCTCAGGCTGTCATGCCTGATCGGCTGATGGGGAATCAGGTCAGTTTCGGGCGAACCAACGTTTGCGGGGTGCGACCTCTGGTGGGTTGAGGTGGCACTGGCAGCGCTGGTCGTTGGAGAGGTGACCGAGCACCTGCTCTACATGCATTCCGCAGCCGGCCCAGGAGGCCTTACCGCAGCTCTTGCAGTTCACTTGGCGACACATGCACGCAACGTTAACAAATGTCCGGACATTTAGACAACGTCCCACCAGATTGCGGCAAGATCACGAGCTACGGGCTGACGAGACTGGAGAAAGGCCCGAACATCGGGGTCTCTTTCGGCCGGGAGGCACAGCCGGATCCGCATGTGTTCCACATCGAGGTCACCGACCTCGATCGCTCGGTCGGAGGCGGGACTCGACCACCGCTCAAGGTGGGCATCCATACCCATCGACCGCACCACGACCAACGCATCCTCAGCCGTTGGTGCCGTCGGTCGGGTCAGATTCCAGAAGTGCTCCCAGGCGTCACTCAGATGGGTCAGCGGGTGTCTCTCGGGGAGTTCCACCACCACCCGCCGTCGAGCGTGGGCCGTGAGAGCAGCGACGAACGGTTCTAGATCGGCAACGTTGTAGAACACGTGGTGACAGACGACGACATCGGCAACCGGTGTTGCGTCGGCCACCTCAGGCCAGTCGCCAAGCACGGTGGTCACCGCAACAGAGCGAGCACGGGCCTGATCGGCGAATACGGTGAGCATGTCCTGCTGATGGTCCACACCGATGACCGACGCTGCTGGGGGAACAAGCCCGAAAGCAGCTCGGCCCCCGCCGCATCCCACGTCGAGAACCGATGGATCTCGGATCGCCTCAATCGCTTCGAGCGCCCGATGTCGCGACGGTGTATCGACATGGAGGTCTCCACTCGGAGTGAATGTTGACACCGGATGAATCCAGGGCGACTGCGGCGCAGTCGCGAGGATGTGTTCGGGAATTCCCCATGACGCGAGGTCGTTGGCCCAATTTTCAGCAGCGTTCATCTCCTGACAGTAACGAGGCGTTGGGTACTGTGCCCGGTGATGATGTCGACTCTCTGGGACGCATTCCGTCGCTCCCTCACCCTCAACGGACCACGACCAGCACTCACCGCAGACGGGAGGACATGGACGTATTCCGACCTTGCAACCGCAGTTGCTGTGGCCGCTGGGAACCTGCGTGCCGCCGGCGCTGGGCCGCGTGATCGGGTGGTGCTCCTGTGTGAGAACTCAGCCTCGTACCCGGTGCATGATCTCGCCATCATGGCGATCGGTGCAGTGAAGATCCCGCTCAACTCGATGCTCACCGCAGCCGACATCGGCGATATCGCAGACCGCACGACTCCGACGGTCGCTGTGGTCAACCCTGGGCTCGCGCACCTTGCCACGCGACTGCCATCTGACTGTGTTGTCATCCCGGGTGAAGTGGTTCAACCAGGGTCGCCGAGCGTTGAACTCCCTGCGGTGGGAGCGGTCGGACCAGACGATTTGTCATTCGTGGGCTTCACCGGCGGCACAACTGGAAAGCCGAAGGGGATCGTTCACCATCAGGCGCCAATGGTGCTGAACATGTTCGCTCACATCATGGAAGGCGGCATCGGTCGCGACGAGCACATGCTCCTCACCACCCCGCTGCCTCACGCCGCCGGCTTTCTCGGCGCGGCAGCGCTTCTGCGAGGCGCCCACGTGCGTGTTGAGCCGGGGTTCGATGCGCACGAAGTGCTCGAGATCATGGACCGCCATGACATCACCTGGACGTTTGCGGTTCCGACGATGATCTATCGGCTGCTCGACGCCGCTGTCGACAGTGGCATCCGACCGGCTGCGCTGCGAACTATCCAGTACGGAGCAGCACCTATCTCTCCGGAACGGCTTCGTCAGGCGATGGAGGTGTTTGGCCCAGTCCTGCAGCAGCTCTATGCACAGACCGAGTGTCCTAACTTCGCAACGGTGCTTTCAAAGCCCGACCACGTTCGGGCATTGTCCGAGCCAGATCTGCTCTCGTCATGTGGCAAGGCGACCCTCATGTGCGAGGTGGGCATCATCGATGAGAACGGCACGGAGGTGCCCCGTGGCGAGATCGGTGAAGTCGCCCTCGATTCGCCTTATGTGATGCGTGGATATTGGAATGACCCCGATAACTACGCCAAGCGTTTTGCTGGGCGATGGATGCGAACCGGTGACGTTGGTCGTATGGACGACGAGGGATTCGTGACATTGGTCGATCGGTCGAATGACATGATCATCTCGGGCGGGATGAACGTCTACTCGGTAGAGGTGGAAGCGGTCATCTCCGCGCACCCCGATGTGGCCCAGGTCGCGATTGTCGGCGTTCCCCACGACGATTGGGGTGAAGCTGTTCATGCAGTGGTGGTTCCCCGTCCAGGCCTCGACGAGCAGACCTTCACGGCCTGGTGCCGAGAGAATCTCGCCAGCTACAAGCGACCGAAATCGTTCGAGTATCGCGATGACCTTCCGGTCACGGTGTACGGCAAGGTCGACAAGAAGGCACTGCGGGCGCCGCACTGGGATGGCCGTCAGCGCAACGTCGGTTGAGTCGTTAGCCTCATCGTGACGCGCCTCTAGCTCAATGGCAGAGCAGCGGGCTTTTAACCCGTTGGTTCAGGGTTCGACCCCCTGGGGGCGCACTCCGCGTCTCAGCAGTGGCTGTTCACATGGCAGGCTGGGGCGATGGGAACTGAGTACGAAAACCTGTTGGTGGATCGAACTGGTGATGTCGTCACCATCACCCTGAACCGTCCGGATACGCGAAACTCACTCTCTCGGGCACTCATGCTTGAGATGCAGCACGCGCTTGATTCGGTGGGCGAATCCGATGCACTCGGTCTGATCATCGCAGCCAACGGACCGTAATTTTCCGCAGGACGCAAATTCGGTGACATGGTCAATGTCGAACTGCCCGAAGCGCGTTCGTTGCTTGAGGTCTGTACGCGAATGATGAACACCGTCCAGGAGATTCCTCAGGTCGTCATCGCCAAGGTGCATGCTCTCGCAACCGCGGCGGGTTGCCAGCTCGTCGCTACCTGCGACATGGCAATCGGAGCAGAGTCCTCGGCATATGCCCTTCCCGGGGGCAAGGGCGGGTTGTTCTGCAACACCCCGCTCGTGGCGGTCGCACGGCAGCTCAGTCGGAAGCACGCGCTCGAGCTCGCGATCACAGGAGATCCAGTCGACGCCCAGACCGCTGCATCGTGGGGGTTGATCAATCGGGTCGTAGTCGACGACCAGCTCAGTGACGCGGTGAATGAACTGATGGCTCGATCAATTCGGGGCTCGGCGATGGCCAAGGGCATCGGTAAACGGGCGTACTACGCGCAGGTCGATATGGAACAGCCCAAGGCGTACGCGTATGCCATGGAGGTCATGGCAGCCGGAATTGTGACACCCGATGCTCAAGAGGGGATCGGCGCCTTCTTCGAGAAGCGCCGACCCACCTTCACGCAGCGCGCGCGATGACGCCGAGTTCGGACGCGATCCTCGTACAGCGATAACGAACCGCCCGAGGGGTGATGCCAAGTTCAGTTGCGATCTCTGCTGTGCTGGTGCCGGTTGCGAGTCGCCGAATGATCTCGAGGTCATCGGAGTCGAATCCTCGATTCCTGGCCTCGATGAGAAGGTGCCGGAGTTCGAGTAGGTCATCATCGGTTGTTGGTTCAGGGTGCGTATCGAATGACTCGTTTGGCAGTTCGGGGTGGCGGTCCCGGCGGCGCCGCTCTGCCTGGAAGGCCCGATAGCGGGCACCGTCGATCAGTGCTGCCGCGAGGCTCGATGGCCGGCGAGATGGGTCGTAGGTTCTGATGGTGATCCATGCAGCAGCGAGTAGGTCCCGAAGGCCATCCTCGGCGCGGATCGACCGTGGGCGGCGCCGGTTGGCCGCCACGATTCCCGGCAGGATGCGACGGAGCACGAGGGTGGCGGCCAACTGATCGTCTGCTGCTCTCTCGAGGAGGGCCTGCAGTACGTGGTCACCCTCGTCCCCACCACCGAATCCTGCGAGGGAGAGGAGGTCGTCGAGGCTTGAGAACGGGATCGTGGTGACCATCCAGCCCTGGGCGACCGCCAGGCTCTGGGGGTCTCGATGAATTCGTTCCCAGTCACGCTCGAGGGTGGCACGTACCCCGCGGAGACGTCGTGGCGGTTGAGGTGAGGTGGTGGTTTCCATGTGGTGCACCCTCGAAGCCACCCGTCTCCGAGGGTCTCACCACGGCATTCACTGGATACCTCACTTGGCAACATTCTTTCCAGTGAGCGAGAAATCGGGTGCACACCGAGACCATGGTCTTCGCCCTCAGTCCTCTCAGTGGCCCCGACTGTGGCCAATCACATCCGATTCAGCTGCCTGCGGTAATCGGCCGGGCCAATAGCGCCACGGTCCAGATCGCCGATCCGGCGTTAGAGCCTCACCACCTCGTCATCGATCGCATTGGTGCGGTACACCCGATCGGGGTTGTCGGCTGTTCGCTCAGTGATACTGAGCAGCACCTGCGAGCCGGATCGACGAGGTTGTTGCTCGCAGAGGCACCATCTGTGGTGGACCGAGGCGATGGGCCCGTAGTGGTCCGACGACCGCGACGGGTCCAGGCCCCAACCGTGAGCGACCATCTGCAATCCGCACCCCTGCGCTCTGGAGGTGCGTCAGGCATCTTGATGAGTCTCTTTGCTCTCGCTGGCGCAGCGGTGATCGCTGTCGTCACCGGATCGTGGATGTTCCTCGCATTCGGTGCGGTTGGACTTGTCTCCACCGGTGCCGTCGCTGCCGTTGACCGGTTTCGCTTCCTCCGGGGCCGCCGCCGGGAACACCGTCGGGCGCTCGACCAGGCGAGATCAGAGCAGCGCGCACTGCGAGTTCATTGGCCGATTGACCTAGTCGAACGCGCTGGTTCGGTGCACCTGTGGGAGAAGCGGCGAACCGAGCCCGTCGACATCGTGGTGGGCGTATCTGATTCTGAGGCGCTCCATGGGTCCCCAGATCGGTGCCGAATCGAATCGGGGAGCGTTCTCGCTCTCCGTGCCGACCCCGTCATCGCTCGGGCAGCCCTGCGATCGGCGGTCGCTCAGCTTCTGGTGGCCGTCGGCCCGGCCGACCTAGACGTGGACGCCGATGAGGGGTTGCTTGAGGAGATGCCGGGAATACAGGAGCGAGTTCGACACACCGTCGATGACCGGATGTTGCTGATCATCGTGAATAGTGGTGAAGCGCTCGTTCATGCCGACACACCGGTTCGCCGGCTCCTCGACAGCGAGCGCCCGGTGATCTGCATCTGTCTCCTAGAAGTCGGTGATGCCGTGCCGGCGGTGTGTACCGACGTCGTGGATATCGGAAGTGACTGGGCTGGGGTGATCGACGGGCGGGATGGCCTCGGAGCGATCGATGCGATCGGCATGACAGTTGGCACCTGGTCTGCGGTCATGGCTCGAATCAGCGGCCTCGTGGATCCGGAGGACCCTGATCAACATGGCCGCCGAATTCCCGCCTCTCTCGAACTCACTACACCAGCGCCGGGGGTGGGAACTCTGAACTCGGTTGTTGCCATGCTCGGCGATGGAGCTGATGGTTCGATCACACTTGACCTTGTCTCTGATGGGCCGCATGCTCTCGTGGCTGGCACCACTGGCTCAGGTAAGAGCGAATTATTGCGAACCATCATCACCTCGCTCTGCCTTCGTCATGACGCAGACACCGTGACCTTTCTTCTGATCGATCACAAGGGAGGTGCGGCATTCGACGAACTGAGTGAACTACCGCAGGTGGTCGGCGTGGTCACGGATCTTGATGGTGGGCTCATCAACCGGGTTCTAACCAGTCTTGAGGCTGAGGTGCGCAGACGAGAAGTGGTGCTCAGGCTTGCGGGAGTCCCCGATCTGGCAGCGATGGAACCTGGGCATGGCACCCCGGCTCGGCTGGTGATCATCGTCGACGAATTTGCTGCACTTGCCGCTCAATCTCCGGGTGCACTCCGCTCCCTGGTCGACATCGCCCAGCGTGGCAGAAGCCTTGGAATGCATTTGATTCTCGCCACACAGCGCCCTGCCGGGGTCATCGACGATGCTGTGAGAGCCAACACCAATATCCGTATTGCGCTTCGGCTCAACGATCGAGCTGATGCCCTTGATGTCATCGGCGATGATCGGGCATCCCGACTCGATCGGCACTCACCTGGGCGGGCATTGATTCGGATCGGGGCTGACGACCCCATCGAGTTCCAGACGGCGGTCACCGTTGCTGTTCCGATCGAAGAGTGCCGTCGCCGTTCGCAGTCGCGCGGGATCGGGCAGCCGCATCGGCCGTGGGCCGACCCTCTTCCGTCACTCATCACGACTGGGCTGGGACTGGTTGATGCCTGTGAGGAGCAGCGACACCGTGACCTCGAGTGGGATCCGAACGAGGGAAACCTCGCACTCGTTGGATCCCTCGGCTCAGGAACGACAACAGCACTTGTCTCGTTGGCTATCACGACGGAGACCGCAGAGATCTACCTGCTCGATGGGAGGGGAGATCCACGACTCAAGCAGCTTGCGGCGAGCCGAGTCGCGGCTCCGGTGGTGTCTGTCAATGACCGCGAGCGGGTTGGTCGGCTGTTGCATCGAATCGTGTCGGAGGTCGACACGCGTCGCGAGACTGGGCTGCTCGGTAGGCCATTGATCCTGATGGTGGACGGAATCGGTGAGGCGATTCGCGCACTCGATCATTCTGATCTGGATCATCTCGATCGGATTGCAGATGAGGGACCGGGCGTCGGTGTGGTCGTGGTGAGTGCTGGTGGGCCGGTTCACCACGATCTTCGGGCGTCCACCTGGTTGTTCCATCTCGATGATCCATCGGACGGCCATCAACTCGGTATCAGGCCAGAGGCCGTGCCACCGGAGATTCCGGGTCGATTCGTTGACTTGCGCAATCGGCGTCATCCCCATGAGGCACAGATATCGCTTCTCGAACCATCAGGGGCTTCTGAACGTTCGGTCCCAACTGCGATTGAGATATTGCCCGCTGTCGTTTCCGGTGTGACGGGAGCCAAACTTGGCTGGTCGAGTCTGATGCGCATCGGAGTGCTCGCTGCGGACCTCGACGATGCGCGAATCGAGGTACCCGATGGGGAACATCTCCTCGTGGTCGGACCGGCGCGATCTGGTCGCAGTGAAGCGTTGAACACGATTGGTACCGCCTGGCGTGAGGCGACTGGAGGTCGTGTTAGCAGGGTGGTTCGAGGCGACTCGTTGCGTCAAGTGCCCGTCATCGATGGCCCTCACCTCGTGCTTGTCGACGACGCCCACTCGGTAGATGATGACGACGGATGGTTCGCTGCGCGTCTTGAGGCCGGGGAGGCGGGATTGATGGTGGTGGCTGCCGGTCACGGTGACGCACTCCGGTCGAGATTTGGCCATTGGACGTCGGTGATCAGGCGGTCGAGGCGTGGGCTGGTGTTCGCCGCAGCAGGCGAGGCTGACGGCGATCTGATCGGCGCAACGCTGCCGATCAGATCGCCGATTCCGCCGCGGCCGGGTCTTGGATGGATCTGTGTAGATGGCGAGTCGCGGCTCGCGCAGATCGCGACCTGCAAACCGGTGCCAGTCGCTGCCATGCTGGAGCGGTGACCACGACGATCGATCCACTCTCTCTGTTCAATCTCGATGGCACCGTCGCCATCGTCACCGGTGCCTCCGCCGGCCTCGGCGACCGGATGGCCCGAGTGCTCCACTCGGTAGGCGCCACGGTCGTCGTCACCGCCCGGCGTCGTGAACGGCTTGAATCCCTGGCGGCAGATCTTGGCGACCGGGTCACGGTTGTTGCTGCAGACATGGCTATCGCCGAGGATCGTGAACGAGTGGTTGCTGAGGCGATCGCTGCCCATGGCCGTATCGACATCCTCGTGAACAATGCCGGAATCGCCGAGGTTGTTGCCGTCGAAGACGAATCCTTGGAACTGTTTCAACGGGTCCTTGAGATCAACACCGTTGCTGTCTGGCATATGGCAAAGCTCTGCGCCCCAACGATGATCGCTGGAGGCGGGGGGTCGATTGTCAACGTCGCGTCGATGCTTGGACATGTGGGTGGAACCCCGGTTAAGCAGGCTAATTACTGCGCGTCAAAGGGGGCGGTAGTCAACATGACACGCGAACTCGCCCTCCAGTGGGCACGCAAAGGGGTGCGCGTCAATGCGCTCTGCCCAGGGTGGTTCCCCTCAGAAATGACAGAACCAATGCAGGAGGAGCGAAGCCAGGAATTCATTCGGGCTAATTCACCTATTCCACGGATGGGAGAGCCCCAAGAGCTCGATGGAGCACTGTTGCTGCTTGCGGCGCCAGCCGGCGGGTTTATCACTGGACAATCGTTGATCGTTGACGGGGGCTGGACTGCGCGGTGAGAGCGCTGCTCTCACTCCGATTCGTCGCCGCCGTCGTGGCGGTGATTGCTTCATTTGTCGTCGTGGCGCGAATCACCGACGGTGGTGAGCCCACTGCCGTTGAATCGGTGGCACGTGCCGGGTTGCTGCGCACAATCGATTTCGTTGCGCCCGTGGAGGCGTTTGATCCCCTGACCTTCTCGGTTGTTGGGGGTGAGGCTGCATCAACGGCGATTCTCACTATCGACGATCGCCGTTCGATGACGATCGTGGCGGGAACCCCCGGGGTGGATCGTTGCTCGATGATCCTTCGTCGTGTGGGCGACTGTGTGGTCTTCGCTGACCTCTTGGGGGAAGGGGTCGTATGGTTTGAAATCGCGCCGCTTGCCGCGGATGGCGAGCACGTGGTTCTCCCAGCGGTGATCGGCTTCGACGGGGAGCGAGTGGTGCTCGACAACCAGATGGTGCTCCCTCATGCTGAGGTGTTCACCCGGCGCTGCGAGGTTGACTACGCCTCATTCGTCGAGATGTTGAACGACCGCGGGACGGCGATGGACTCATGGTGGTCTGTGGCCGACGGCGAGATCAGTGATGTCGTGTGCACAGACTGATGGCCGCCTGACCTGCAGCCAGCCCCGAGTCGTGAGCTGCTTCAACCCGTGGGCCGCCGAACGCGTCGCCGGCGATGACCAGACAGGAGTTCTCGTCGACCCAGCACGGTTGTGGCCAGATAGCGGTCGGCGTCGCAAGGCGCCACTTCTTCACCTGGGCCTCGACGATCTCCGCTGATCCAAACCAGGGGCGCGCGAGTTCGACGAGTTGTTCGAGAAGATGTTCGTCCTCCCAATGGTCGAGGCTCCACGCCGATGAGGCGTGCAGGGTGATCGCAGGAACGTTCGAAATGCCCTTTATCGCGTTGTCCGCGACGAAGGAGACGTTCTGATCTGGGTCGGTTGCGGCCCCCGGAGCCGGCAGTGCTGACGGCCCGTCGAGGCTGGCGAGCAGACAGATCGTGCGGAGGGGTTCGCTTGACATGAGTTCTCGAGGGAGCTCAACCGTCTCGAAGACGAGGGAAAACGACTGCGGAACCGGGGCGGTGAGCACCAGGATTTCACAGTCAAACCGTTGCCCATCGTCGATGGTGACAACCCACCGGTCATTGTCGCGGGTGCAGGAGAAAACGAGATGACCAACCCGAACGTCAAGCCCGACGGCGAGGTCCTTCGCCAGGCTGTTCATACCGTTGGTGCCAATCCATCGGGGGTGGCCATCACCCTCGCCGAATCCGTTGCACCAAATCTTTGCCAGCCCACGTGAGGACCAATCATCCATACGGGAGGCGAATGTTGACGACCGGACGGTCATGAACTGCGCGCCATGATCAAGCCTGGCGTCGCCGATCCGACGGGTAGCGAGGCGCCCCCCAACCGATCGACCCTTGTCGAAAACCGTCACTGTGTGACCGGCATCGACGAGGGTTCGAGCTGCCACCAGTCCAGCGAGACCGGCGCCCACGACAACGGCGTCGGGCATGCTCAGCGAAGTTCGTGAGCCCGCATGATTACCTCGCGGGCGAACGGATCGAGCTTGCGGCTCGTCAGTTGTTCGGTCATCGTGATCGCTTCGGTTGGGTCATCGATCAGGCCCGTCCAGCGGATGTATCCACCCATGACTCCAACGACCCGGTCGCCAAGTTCTTCACCGTGCACCAACACGCGCTGGCCGGCTCGAATCAGATCGTCAATCTCACGGTAAAACGATCCGAGCCAGGCATCGATGTCGTCGGTACGAACAGGGCGATGGCGATAGGGCTGGCCCAGTTCTTCGTAGTTGTGGAGATTGTGTGGGGCCTGAATGATCGAGACCACGTAGTTGAACCCATTCTCACGGATCCAGATGATCTCTTCTTGGCGACGTACTCGTCGGTGACTATCCCCGAAGCCTCCGGGACGTTCGCAAATGGCGAGTTTGTCCTTCAGGATCCACGTGAAATTCCGGGGCTGGATGCCAAGGGCCCACTTCCCACGCAGTTTCGGGGGCATCACGGGGAGGTCCCGGGTTGATTCATACAGGGAGCGATGTTACTCCGGATCAAGGTGCAGGCGCTGGTCTCTTCGTGCGATTCTCCGTCCTCCGGGAATTTCACAGGCGATTGCATCCCCAGCAGCAACGGCGAGAACCCGGTCGATCGCTGCCGCATCAGGTGGGTAGCCATCGACGGTGAGCCATCGTCGAACCGCACGACGGGCGAGCGCTGGGTCGGCCGCCTGGAGCGCTTTGGCGTCGGTTGGATCAATGGTCTCGGCGAGCCGATCGAGCAGCGCCGAGTCATCGCGAAGGAGGTCGGCGGTCCGTGTGAGGATCGGTACTGGATCGCGGCCAGCGATGTCGGTGATCAATGGAAGCAGTTCGTGCCGGACGCGATTTCGCCACATTCCAGGGTCGGTATTCGAGGGGTCGGTGATTGGGTCGACACTCTTCGTTGCGCAGAGGGTCACCGTCTCGTGTCGTCGAATGGCGAGGAGAGGATGTTGCGGACCGGGTTCGATAGCAGCCAGACCGGCTGCCCCAGACCCTCGCAGCAGGCGCAACAACACGGTCTCAGCCTGATCGTCTGCGGTGTGACCGGTGAGTGCCCCCGACGGGAGGACGTTGTAGCGAGCCTCTCGCGCGCGTGCCTCGAGGTTCGGTCCGTCGTCTACAGCAAGTCGGTGGATGATTATCGCAACACCCAATTGTGATGCGATGGCGTGGGCACGATCTGCCTCTGTTGAGGAACCAGGTCGAATCCCGTGGTCGACGTGGTGCGCGGTCACGTTGAGCCCGGCGGCTGTGGCCAAGATGATCAGCGCTGTCGAATCGGCGCCACCGGAGAACGCGCAGTCGACCTTGGAACCCGCTGGGGGGAAGGTGCAGCGCGAGAGAAGGTCGTTGATCTCAGAGCTCGGCGTCGCGCTGGCGGCGACCGAGAGGATGCTTGAGAGCGGTCACCGACTTGAGGTAGCCCGCAACCAGTC
>JBDQKN010000028.1:0-13626 GCA_040263235.1 Ilumatobacteraceae bacterium | reverse complement strand
CTTCGGGGCGCGCCATGCGGCCCGTGGGGTTCAGCGCCAGCGCCTGCTGGAACAGGTCCTGGTTGTTCTGTTCGATCGACTGCCAGATCCCGCCGTCGAAATAGGTGTTCCCGGGCGAGACGGTATTGGCACGGATGCCCTTGCCCGCCAGTTTCATGGCAAGGCCCTGTGCATAATGCACCAATGCCGCCTTGAAGGCGCCATAGGCGGGGCCGGTGAAATCGACCTCACGTCCTGACACGCTGGAGATCAGCGTGATCGAAGCGGCATCCGATTTCTCAAGCCATGGCATGGCGGCATTCACCAGGCGAACCGAATGCATCATGTCCGTCTCGTATCCCGCCTGCCATGCAGCCTCGTCATCGGAAACGGCCAGCGCGGATACGTTCGCCACCACAATGTCGATCCCGCCCAGAACCCGCGTCGCTTCGTCAACAGACTCTCTGCATTGATCAGGGTCGGCAACGTCAGACCGTAGAACACCCACATGACGACCCGATGCTTCAAGCCCGACGAGGGCCGCTTCAAGTTTGGCCTCATTCGTGCCTGTGATGACCACATCGGCGCCCTCTGCCACGAATGCAGAGGCGATGGCATACCCAATCCCGCTGTTTCCGCCTGTCACCAGCGCTCGACGGCCCGCGAGTCTCATGGCCCCACCATCGTCGTCACGACTCGCTGGAGGATCGCCGGCGAGGTAGCGAAATTGAGTCGGACAAACCCCGATCCGATCTCACCGAACTGGAGCCCCGGACTGAGTTTCACGCCTCTCTCCATGAAGAGGTCACGCGGTTCGTCTCCCCCGCCGAGTTTCCGGCAATCAAGCCACGCGAGATAGGTGGCCTCAGGTGGGCGATAGACCACATCGGGCAAGTGAGCTGCCACAAGGGCAGAGAGCTCGTGGCGGTTCTCGTCAAGCACTTCAAGCACGGCAGCCAGCCAGTCATCGCCCTCGGTCCATGCCGCCATGGCGGCCTCCACACCCATCAAATTCGGGGCGCCGAACCAATGATCAGGATAAGAACCAAGATCATCATGGAAGCCCTCATGGCCGACATGCATCACTGCCCATCGAAGCCCTGCCAAGTTGAACGCCTTCGATGTTGAGGTGACGGTAATCGTTCGAGCTTCGGTCTCGGGGCTGAGCGACGCAAAGGGAATGTGCACGGCCGGCTCATACACCAGGTCTGAGTGAATCTCATCGGAGATCACCACCATGTCGAATTCGATGGCAAGGTCAGAGAGACGCTCTAGCTCAGGTCGGCTGAAGACATGGCCCGTCGGGTTCTGAGGATGACACAAAATCAGGGCCCGTGGCCGCTCAACTCGTATCACCTCAGCGAACTGGTCGAGATCGAACGGGGCCGCCACCAGCCGTCGGTCCATGTCCCGAAGTGTGTTGAGAAACGGGTGATACGCCGGCAGATGCAGAGCAATCGAGTCGCCAGGGTCGGTGAGCATCCCAACTGCAAGCCGAACACCCTGAAGCACATCGGCCAAATCTCGGACGCGATCGACCTCGATCTCCCAGTCGAATCTGTTCTTCATCCGATCGACAAACACTCGCGCTGCGGGCGACGGGGCCGACCCCCAGTTCGGGTAACCCAGCGCCCCGTCGTCAAGGAGCGCCGTGAGCCGCTCAGTGATCGCAGGAGCCACTGGAAAGTCCATGTCAGCGACCCATGCCGCCAACACACCAGGGTGCGACTGCCACTTGACGCCGGGACGCGCCGCCACCCGTTCAGGATCGAGCGACCGGAGGCCGAATGGATCGCCGCTCACGGCTCCTCTCCTAACTCGAGTCCAAACGACGCAGCTCGGTCACGCATGAACACCGGAACGCCCCAGGCGGCTCCTGACGCCGCCCGGTTGTAGGCCGGGCCTCCCTCGGCCCACTCGTGACATGTGCCGATGTTCATTTTCCACGACTCGTCCTCAGGGTCCCGGCCAAAGCCCATCCGCAACGCTGGCTCGTCACCTTCTGGGATCTCAAAGGTCCGCATTGACCACGCGCATTGGACGGCCACCGGGCCCATAGCGAGGAGCAGGGCGGTCGTATGCGTACATCCCCGAGGCCCGCCAAAAAGTTCTCGGACCCGATTCGAAAATCCACGGGCTATGGAGATGCCTTCGAGCTTCTGATAATGGTCGGTGATCTGAGAACAGGTCATGTGGGGGAAGGTCTCGAAGGCCACACCCGCACGCTCGATGGTGAGCGTCGGGAATCCGATCTCGAGTTCAACAACCATGTGATGAACAGTGATCGGATCGGGATCATGTGCGATGTACAGACCTGGGGGCTTCTGATCGCGCACGGCGCCTCTGATCAGGATTCGATCCTCTGCAAGGCGATAGGCCCTCACCCGGTACTCACGATCGTGAATCGGCTCGAGTTCATCGTCCTCGGGGAGGATGCCATCACCAGCAAACCGGTGTTCAGTCACTGTCATGGGCCGATGTTCGCAGAGTCGCCCCGATCTCGCCGAACGAGAGCAGTACCATCACCGTGGTGGGAAAACTCCGGCGCGTCGTCGTCATCGCCGATGACCGACGCGAGGCTGTCGCAACACTCACCGAACAGGTCTGTGACCTCCTCCGCAAACGCTCAGACGAGGTGACTCGGATCAGCCTCGCGGCCTTCTCACCAGCGATGACAGCGGAGGAACGGCGCTCGTACGAATCCGATGAGCCAATCCGGTCTGAGGAAGTCAAAGAATCTGCAACTGCGGTGAAACAGGCCGACACCATGATCTTCATTCACCCGACACCTGCGCAGGGACTCACCGCCCCCGTCAAAGGTTGGATCGACCGCGTGCTGGTGCCCGGCGTCGCATTCGTCCTTGACGACAAGACCGGCCGGGTTCGTCCCGCTCTTGGCCACATCGGCACGCTCGGGCTCATTTCGATCGATGACCGCACCAGAATTCAGCGGTGGGTTGAGCACCACAATGCCAAACGAGTGATATTTCGAGCACTACGGCTCGTCTGTGGGATCCGCACCCGAACCCGTGCCATCACGCTCACCACTGGTGATCTCGCTGATCAACGGGCCGTCGCCCGACGTCTGAAGGTGATCTCCAGATGGTGACTCGCACCACCGTTGTCCAGTGCCATCCGGTCGCCGAATCATTCACCGCGGCCGTGACGTCCGCCGTCATAGATGCGGCGACCTCTGCATCAACTGTGCCGCTCCTGATCGACTTATACGCAGAGGGCTTCGATCCGTCCCAGCCCGACCCAGTGATGGTCGATGAACACCGCCGTCGCCTCAACGACACCGACACGCTGATACTGGTCTACCCCACGTGGTGGAGCGCTCAGCCCGCTCTCCTTCAGGGCTGGGTCGACTCGGTATGGGCCCGCGATCGAACGATCCGACAGCAATTCAGGTCTATCCGACGCATCGTCGTGTGCACCACTCACGGCTCCCCAAAATGGCTGAACGCTCTCGAGGGCGAAAGCGGGAAACGCACGGTCACCAGATACCTGAGAAGTAGATGCGCTCGTCGTTGCCGAGTTCATTGGCTGGCGCTCTACGGCATGGATGGCATGAGTGAAGACGATCGCCGACGGCACCTCAGTCGAATCGCTAACCGCATTCAGCGGTTCACAGCCCGCTGATAGCGACGGCTACCTCAGCGGCGACCCGAGCGTTGTTCTCCGCAAGCGCCAGATTGGCAGGGAGGCTGTCACCTGAGGTTGCGTCAGCGATCCGGCCGAGCACGAACGGTGTTACAGCTGCCCCGCTGATCCCGGCCTCCGCACAGTCGGCAAGTGCGCCAGCGAGCACGCCATCGAGAAGATCTTGATCGAGTTCCGCTCCCTCAGGAATTGGCACAGCGAGGAGGACTCCCTTGTCGGGCCTGGTTCGTGCCGACCAAATGCGAGCGACCTGTTCAGCCGAATCAACCGAATGCGGGAGTCTGAACCCGCTTGAGCGGGTGTAGAACGCTGGAAACATCGTCGTGCGCCAGCCAAGCACCGGAACGCCAGCGGTCTCAAGATGCTCCAACGTCCTGCCCAGGTCGAGGAACGCCTTGGCCCCAGCAGAGACGGTCACCAATGGCCGAGTTGCTATTGCATCAAGGTCGGCACTGATATCCCACGTCGTCTCCACACCCCGGTGGACGCCACCAATCCCGCCGGTCGCGAAAACCGTCACCCCTGCCGACGCTGCGAGCGCCAACGCCGCAGACACCGTGCTGGCGCCGTAGTCCCACCCCAGTCCGACCGCCACGGAAATATCACGCTCTGCCATCTTGAGCGCAGGTCCACAGACTCGATCCCGTTCGGACGGTTCGATGCCAACCCGTGCCACCCCATCTAGCACCGCCGTCACAGCGGGAACAGCGCCCGCCGCCCGCACCGCATCCTCGCACCGTTCAAGTGCCTCGCGATTTGCGGGCGATGGCAATCCGAGATGGGAGAAGATGGTCGACTCAAGCGCAACCACCGGACGCCCGCCTGCACAGGCTTCAGCCACCTCGTCCGAGAGGGAAATCGATAGATGACGGCCATCGGAGTTCATGGGCCAAGTGTGCCAGCGGGCACGAAACGCGACACGACCTCGACGTGATGAGTGCCGGGGAATAGATCGTGTACCACCGCCGACTCGAGGTGGTACCCAGCCGCACCGAGCAGGGCCGTGTCCCGGGCCATCGCTACCGGGTCACAACTCACCAGAATCAAGAGTTCAGGACGTGCCCTGGTCACGGCACCGACACCCGGACGGCCGAGACCAGTTCGGGCCGGATCGGCGATGACCACATCGACGGGCGTCCTCTGACCTGCCGGTCGCCAGTCGCCAACGTCACACCGTGCGAAGCTGACCTCGCTCCCACGTGCAGCCAGATTCACTCGTGCGTCAGCCACCGCAGCCCGAGAACTCTCTACGACCGTCAGCTGCTGAGCCTGCGCCCCGAGTGTGGCGGCGAACAATCCAACTCCTGCGTACGCGTCGAGCAGATGCGCGCACGACCCAATTTCAGGTGCGAGTTCGGCAATGGACGCAACCAGAATCTCAGCTGCCTCCGGGCCGCTCTGGAAGAACGAACCCGTCGACACCGCGAGATCCTTACCGCTCACCCGCTCAACGATTCGGGCCTCAGATCCGATGACGGCATCCGGGGGTAGGCCATCGACTGATCCCGATCGATCGTCCCAGCGCGCCGAGACCGCCCCTGTCGCGACTGATGTACGGAGCCCTACCTCAAGGCCGGGGGTAAGAGCGATCTGATCGAGAACCGATCGAAGTCGGGCCTCGGCAACCTCACAACCGCGAGCAGCAACGAGTTCAGTTGAACCAGAACGCCGATACGCCGGCGATCCATCGTCGGCGCCTACCACTCGAATCGAGGTTCGATAGCCCGTGCGACTTACTGACTGTCCGATATCGGGAGTCAGTTCGATACGTGCTGTCCTGCGCAACGCTTCGGCGACGATTGCGGCCTTGTGGGCACGTTGGGCACCGTCCTCGACCTCAGCCCAGTCACACCCACCGCACCCGTTGAGGCGATGGACGCAACTCGGCACGATCCGATCGGGGCTCGGACTTTCCACCGAGAGAAGATCGGCGCGAAGCCAATCTCGACGCTCGTCCACAATTCGGATCTCTGCCCGATCCCCTGGGATGCCGCCCCTGACGAAGACAACTCGACCATCAGGGTGATGGGCGAGCCCCTCACCACCTGCCACAAATCGCTCAATGACGACCGTGATCGGTTCGCGGTCCTCAGATGGCGGCATCGCTTCACGCTAGGCGAGGCTTGGCCTCCCACTAGGGTTCCCGCCGTGGCCCGCCCCATTCAAATCGCACCATCGGTACTCCCTGCTGACTTCTCCCGACTTGGCGAGGAGGTAGCAGAGCTTGAGGCAGCGGGTGTCGACCTCATTCAATGGGACGTCATGGACGGCAATTTCGTGCCCAACCTCACCTTCGGGCCCGACGTCATCGCCTCGGCGCGGCCGCACACTTCTCTGCCCTTTGAGGCACATCTGATGGTTCAGGATCCAGACGGCATGGCAGCTCGATATGTCGAGGCCGGCTGCGCACGCCTGATCGTCCATGTAGAAGCGTGCACCCACCTCCACCGGACCCTTGAAAACATCAATGCCCTCGGCGCAACGGCTGCTGTGGCCCTCAACCCAGCGACACCGATCGATGAGATTGAGCATGTGCTAGATCTCATCGACCTGATCCTCGTCATGACCGTGAACCCTGGCTTCGGAGGACAGTCCTACATCTCGACCATGGAACCCAAGATCACTCGAGTCCGCGAGATGATCGAACGGTCCGGCCGATCCGATGACATCGACCTCGAAGTCGATGGCGGTATCGGGCCGGGCACCATCGCCGGGGCAGCCGCTGCGGGCGCCAACGTGCTCATCGCCGGAAGCGCTCTCTACCGAGACCCAGAAGGACTCGCGCATGCCGTGGCCGACCTGCGCTCACGGGCGACGGCGGCGCTGGGCTGACCCTTCAGCCCGACGGCCAAGGGCACGCAGACTGTCGACGAAACCCTCCGTCGACACTCTCAGCATCGCTAGAAGAAAGATCACTCCTGCTACCGCAAGTGCCGGGATGACCAGCGCCGCCACTAGACGAGACCGAGCTGAGAGAAACGAACCCACCAGCGCAGTCGGCACTGGAGAACCGTCGACCATCAGGGTCACAACCGGGTCCTCCTCGGGCGGACAGATCACGTCGTCTTCAGAGACACCGACGATCTCGTCGCCGGCGAAATCGACGATCTCCGGGGTCACCCTCGAGTACGGCAAGCCGAGATCAGGGTGTAACGACGCCCCAACGAGGTATCGCTCTCCCTCGTTCAGATACTGAGCATCTATCCCAAACCGGATATCAACAGTTCCTGAGGTGTCGAGACCAGGCAACTGCCCCCACCTCACCGAGAGATCTCCGAATCGGGCGGTCCGGGAATCGGTCGCTGTCACCACTCCGACAAAAACCACGTCAGCGATTGCCCAGGGTGCACACCCGAATGGAACCTCGACGAGCGGGAGGGTGGGAGCGGTCTCACCGGAATCGACAACCACACCTCCATCGCCATCCTGCGCCGTCGCTGCACCGGGCCAGACCATCGTGATGGCGGCCGTCAACAGCACGAGCACATGAGGCCACCGATCTACGATCCGCACGAGCCAACGGTACCGGCCAGGTCCTATCCGTCGGGAGCAGGGGCAATACTCAGTGCATGGGTTTCAATCCACACCGACGATTCCGTGCCCGACCGGCCGACTACGCAATGGTTGCCGTAGCACTCATCGCCGCTACGGGCCTCGTCATCTGGGGGATCCTCGGCTGATTGCCCAAGGTCGCTAGAACGCTCCATCGACGACTTCAACCCGTCCGGCGACCACGGTAACCACATCGAAGCGGAACCGATCGCCCTGGTGCTCTGGATGATCGACCAGCCACCGCTGTGCGGCCGTGCGGATCCTGGCCTGCTGAGCGTGACCGACGGCTCCGAGCGCTCCTCCGTAACTTGTTCGCCGGCGGGTCTTCACCTCAACAAAGACGACGAGGTCATCACGGTGAACGATCAAGTCGATCTCGCCGCCACGACACCGCCAGTTCGTTGCCAGCACCTCAAAGGCGAGTCGGCGGTACTCGAGTGCCGCCCGCCGCTCTCCTGCCCCTCCAGTCGCCAGACGCGATCGATCGGCCACGGGAACCTCCAACCTAGGGGTGGGGGCCGACGGCCGATCGGTGCAGAGAGCCCAGTTGGGCCGAGATCAGAACTCGCGCTTCTCGCGAACCCGAGCCGACTTACCGATGCGGTCACGGAGGTAATACAGCTTCGCCCGACGAACATCGCCCCGCTTCACCACTTCAACCTTGGACACGGTGGGGCTGTGCTTGGGGAAGGTTCGCTCGACACCTACGCCGTAGCTGAGCTTGCGAACCGTGTACGTCTCCTGAAGGCCACCGCCACGGATCGAGATGACGTTGCCTTGGAACACCTGGATGCGCTCCTTGCCTCCCTCGATGACACGCACGTGCACCTTGAGTTCGTCACCGGGCCCGAAGTCGGGGATGTCGGTGCGCATGGAGTCCTGGTCGATGAGGTCGGTGCTCTTCATGGGGTCTTCCTGGTTCGCGAGTGGCCCGGGTTCCCGGGCAGGCCGCTCAAGGATACGGGACCGGTGGGAACTCTTCCAACAGGCGCTGCTCCTCTTCGGAGACTCCGCCACGCCGCTCGATCAGATCCGGACGATTCGCGACCGTCCGATGAAGGGCCTGAGCGCGCCGCCACCGGTCGATTCGACCGTGGTCCCCACTTCGCAGAATTGCTGGAACCTCCCAGCCTCGAAACTCGGCTGGCCTCGTGAATTGGGGCTCCTCGAGCAGGCCTTCGACTCCAAAACTCTCCGTGATCGGGCCATCAGCATTCCCCATCACGCCCGGCAGAAGCCGGCTCACGGCCTCGACGAGCAGGCAGGCGGCCACCTCGCCCCCCGCCAGAACAACATCGCCAACGCTGACTTCGCCATCGACCAGGTGCTCCCGAACACGATGATCGATGCCCTCGTACCGACCGCACAGAAGACTGAACCCCCCAAGTTCCGCAAGTTCAGCTGCCATCGACTGGTCGAAGCGGCGACCCCCCGGGGACAACATCAGCAAAGGACGCGGAGGGTCAACCGACTCAACGCACTCGAAGATCGGCTCAGCCCTCATGAGCATTCCTGCTCCTCCCCCAAACGGCGAATCATCAACCGTTCGATGAACATCGTCGGTGTGATCCCGAGGGTCATGGCAGCGAAGGTCGAGTAGGCCTCCCTCGCGGGCTCGGCCCAGCACACTGTGTGAACAGAAGCTGTCGACCATCTCCGGAAAGAGGGTGAACACATCAACTCTCATGTTGTCGAACCCAGATCGAAGAGGCCATCAGGGGGGTCGATCACCACAATTCCATCATCCATCGACTGAACGAAGACCGCCGGGACCAATGCACCGCTCTCAAGTTCTAGGAGATCAGAAGCCGGATTCGCGAGCACAGCCCGACACCGACCGTGGTCATTCCCGTCGAGATCGACCACCCGCGCACCGATCAATTCGTGGACCCAGAGGGCGTCGGAATCGGCGAGGGGTTCGGCAAACAATGGACTACCGGCCAGCGACTCGGCCTCTGTTCGGTCCGCCACCTCCGCGAAATTCACCACCCACCGACTTCCATGAGGACGGGAGGTCGTAACGGTGAGCCAACGGTCGCCGGCAAGAAGTCGAGCACCGACCTCAACGCGTTCGAGACGGTCGGAGGTCAACACCACGACGAGATCACCACGGATTCCGTGAGCTCGGCCGAGTCGGCCAACATCGAGAAGTTCGTCAGGTCGGGCCATCGGCCACGCCGCGTGTCTCAGTCGTCGAGGAACTCGATGTCGACTTCGACACCGTCCTTGGATGCAGCAGCTCTCGTCACGGTGCGGATGCTGGCTGCGGTGCGGCCCCGCCGGCCGATCACTCGTCCCAGATCGCCGGGGCCGACTCGCACGTCAAGCCTCGAACGGCCACCGTCGTCGGTAACCGAGACGCTCACGGCATCGGGTTGATCGACAATCGAACGAACAAGGTGCTCGAGAACAGCGACTGCGGTGGGAGCCGACACGACGCTCATCCGGCCTTGGAGGCCTTGAACTGCTCAATCGCTCCGGAGATCTCGAGCAACTTGGCCACGCGTTCTGTTGGCTGCGCGCCTTCGGCGAGCCACTTGACCGCCTTGTCGTTGTCGACGGTCAGAACCGAGGGGTCCTGCCGAGGGTCATAATGACCGAGGATCTCGATGAAACGACCGTCGCGAGGCGAGCGAGCATCAGCCGCAACAATGCGGTACTGCGGCTGCTTCTTCTTGCCGATCCGAGTGAGGCGCAACTTGACTGCCATGTGTGAACTGTCTCCTGGAGCACTGAGGAACCCACGCAGACTATCGGGCCGGGCCCCCGATACACACCGGGATCATTTTGGACGGCCGAGACCACCGAAGGGATCCGACCCCGGCACCTGTCCCCCCAGAAGGGCTTCGAGATCACCAAGGTCCGGCGTCTGGCCAGGGCCTCCAAGTCCACCAAAGGGATTGCCACCCTGACCCTTAGTCGCCCGGCGTGCCTTCCGACCACCGCCCAGACCGCCACCCCCGAATCGCTTCATCATCTTTTGCATCTCGGAGAATTGTTTCACCAGCCGATTGACCTCCGGCACCGTGGTGCCGGAACCGGCCGCAATCCGCGCCCGGCGACTGCCGTTGATGAGTTCAGGTCGCGCCCGCTCCTCGCGGGTCATCGACCTGATAATCGCTTCGACCGGTTTGAGGTCATCGTCGTCGATCTTCGCGTTCTTCAGTTCCTTTGGCATGCCAGGCATCATTCCGAGCACTCCAGAGATCGGCCCCATCTTCTTCAGTGCCTGCATCTGCTCGAGGAAGTCGTCAAACGTGAACTGGCCCTCCATGAGCCGGGCAGCAGCCTGCTCGGCTTGGTCTGCTTCAAATGCCTTTTCGGCCTGCTCGATGAGGGTGAGCATGTCGCCCATCCCGAGTATTCGACCCGCCATTCGGTCTGGGTGGAACTGTTCAAAAGCGTCAAGCTTCTCACCGGTCGAGGCGAACGCAATCGGCCGCCCGATCACTTCCTTGACCGACAACGCGGCGCCACCGCGCGCGTCACCGTCGAGCTTCGACATGATCACGCCATCGATCTCGAGTGTCTGATGGAAGGCTGACGCCGTCTGCACGGCATCCTGACCAGTCATGGCATCGATGACCAAGAAGGTGTAATCGGGTTCAATCGCCTCGGAGATCAGGCGAACCTGTTCCATCAACTCAGCGTCGATAGACAGGCGCCCAGCCGTGTCGACGATCAGCACATCCCGACCAAGCCGTCGCGCCTCCGCCAACCCGTCAGCAGCAACAGTCACCGGGTCAGAGGGCTGCGACCAGACGGGTACGTCAATCTGAGCACCAAGCGTTCGTAGCTGCTCAACCGCGGCGGGCCGCTGAAGGTCAGCGCCCACCAAAAGGGGCTGTCGCCCCTGGGCCTTGAACCACGCAGCGAGTTTGGCCGAGTTGGTGGTCTTGCCGGAACCCTGCAGGCCGGCCATCAGCACCACCGTCGGTGGCTTTGCTGCATAACTGATACGAAGGGTCTCGCCGCCGAGAATGCGGATTAGTTCGTCGTGAACCGCCTTGATGACCTGCTGTCCCGGGTCGAGCGCCGTTGAGCGGGTGGCACCTATTGCATGCTCCCGAATCCGGTTCGTCACCGCGCGAACGACGTGGACGTTGACGTCAGCCTCAAGGAGAGCCGTACGAATCTCGCGCATCACCTCATCGACGTCGGCTTCGGTGAGTCGGCCCTTACCGCGAAGGCGCTTTGCAATGCCGTCAAGGCGGCTAGAGAGCGAATCGAACATCCCCGCCGAGGCTATCCCTCGATCGCTCGGGGCCCGTCCACCGGTTAGCCGATACCGGTGATCGACACGACGTTGCCGTCAGCGACCACGACATTTATCCGGTCGCTTCGGTAGTCCTCTGTCACCATCAACGGCTCACCGTCGCGTTCGACTACCCGCATCTCGACTCCATTCAAGGTCGCGTTATCGGCAAACACCTCTTCAGAGATCGACATTGCGCCATCGACAATGGCTTGAAGAGCTTCAAGGATGTAGGGGTCGACATCGGCAAGGTCGATCGGGTCCAAGAGCACGGCAAGTTCCGGTGAGACATCCTCTCCAGCACCCCCAACGTCGCTGGTTCCAGAGTCTTCGATTGGCTCAACAGGCATTGGGCTCGGGTCCTCGTACACAAAGGTGGGTTCATCGATCATGTACTCGTCGGTGACCGCCGGCACCGTGTACCAGCCACCGTCATCACCAACGAATCGATAGGCCGGCAGCATCCAAGAGTTGCCATCGACATCGTTCGCCCACCAGAGGTCGGCTACGACATCAACCAGGATCACGGTGACCTCGGTTGGCTCAACCTCGGGCGCGGGAATCGGATCAATGAGAGATTCCTCGGCTGGTGGCTCAGCCTCGTCGGTCATGATCGGCGTCTCAGCAGTCGCCGGCTCTTCAACCGCTGGCATGGCAACGCCATCAGCGGCCCGCCCGGTTCCCATCAGATACCAATCGGTGAGGCGGGACATCGCCGTGTCGAGATCGACAAGTGGGTACGGTCCGACGGCTTCCGGACCGACAAAGGTGCCACCTGCGTTCTCGAGAACGCCGTTAGCACCGAACCCGAAACTCCAGTTCGCCGCACTCTGCTCACCGAGGTCGGCCGCCAGTGGCAGCACGGCGTACACCGAGGCGTACCACTCATCTGCATAGACCTCGAAGGTGAGCAGTGACGGTTCGAACCCGGCAGCACTGATGATCTCGCGGGCACGCATCTCGGCTTCCTCGGCCGAGGGAACCCCAACCGGAATCTCAGGTTCCCACTCAGGACACTCAACGACGGAGTTCCCATCTGCGTCGATGGTTTCGGTGCAGGCAGGAAGGTCGTCCTCGTAGTACCGCTCGGCATCATCCCATCCGGCTGAATACCACCAGTAATGCTGAGAATACGCGTCGATAGTCAACGAGGGAGCGCTGCCATCCTCCGGGCCGAACGCCCACTCGACCATGTACTCAGCTGGACGATCCTGAGGAGTGCTATCGAGGCCAAACGCTTCCGCAAGTGCGCGGGCAGTTGCCTCATCCACGTCGGTGTCGGACCGGTAGACGTAGCCGGTTGAACGAGTTGGGAGTTCGCCGAGATCCGGACCCACGACGAAATCGGTGACGATCGTCCAGGGCACATACGACGACAGCATGTCCTCATCGGCGGCGAGCGCTGAGTCCGATGCCGGCTCCTCTGCCGCCATTTCCGACGCTGCCGAATCAGCACCTGCTGAGCGCTGACCGTTTGCGATCCGAACGACCTCAGGTGGTGCGAGCCCGGGCTCGGCATCGGTGTCATCGGCTACGCAGCCAACAAGACCTACAACCGACAGGACCAGAACGACAGGAATTCCGAAAGCACGATGCATGTTCACGCCTCCTTAGACGCCGCGACCATCTCAATGGTTCCCAAATCAGAGCCCGACCAGCGCGTCGACGAACTCGGATACCTCGAACGGTACGAGGTCATCGAGGGACTCGCCCACACCGACGTACTTGACGGGAATTCCCAGTTCGGTTTCGACAGCGAAGACGATGCCGCCCTTCGCGGACCCATCGAGTTTGGTCACCACCACTCCGGTGACAGCTGTTGCCTCACGGAATTCACGAGCTTGGTTGAGGCCGTTCTGACCTGTCGTTGCATCAATGACGAGAAGCGTCTCAGTGACCACCCCTGCCCCTTTTTCGGCAACGCGCCGAACCTTGGCTAGTTCGTCCATCAGGTTCTGCTTGTTGTGCAGCCGACCAGCGGTGTCGGCAAGTACCAGATCGATGTTGCGAGAGGCCGCACGTTCCACTCCGTCGAAGATCACCGATGACGGGTCTCCCCCTTCAGCACCACGAACGAAATCTGCACCCGAACGTTCAGCCCACATCGCCAACTGCTCGGCTGCTGCGGCCCGGAATGTGTCGCCGGCAGCCATCAGCACCGATGTCCCTGCTGCCGT
>JBDQKN010000027.1:0-13692 GCA_040263235.1 Ilumatobacteraceae bacterium | reverse complement strand
GCTGGAAGACCATTCCGATCCTGCGGCGTATCAGCACCGGATCGACACCAGGACCGTAGATGTCCTGACCGTCAAGGAGCACGGTGCCCTCGACGCGAGCGCCGGCAATCACCTCGTGCATCCGATTGAGAGACCGAAGGAAAGTGGACTTTCCGCAGCCCGAAGGTCCGATAAGGGCAGTGATCGACCGCGGCTCGATCGACATGTCGACCTTGCGGACAGCAAGGAAATCACCGTAGAAAATGTCAAGTGCAGACACCTGAAGACCATCATCAGCCGGTTCGGTACCCGTCGTTCCAGTGGTCTGTTCGGTCATGCTCATCGCGCTTCCTGTGATCGTGGTCTGGTCGGCCTGTTTCATCGAAGCCCCTTTGGCTGCAACACCTTGGCAAGGACCCGTCCAAGTGTGAAGAGGACGGCAACGATGATGACCAGCATCAATGCCGCTGCCCATGCCCGGTTCTGCCCTGCCTCGGTAGGAATTCCGGGTTGGACGTATTGATAGTAGGTGTAGACCGGCAGGGTCGTCATCCGCCCATCGAATGGATTCAGATTCGTCTCCTGGGCCAGGCCGACGGTGACGAGCAGAGGAGCCGTCTCGCCAATCACGCGGGCGATGGCGAGTGTTGCCCCCGTCAGGATCCCCGCAATCGCGGTCGGGAGCACAACCTTGGAAATCGTCTTCCACCGGGGCACGCCCAGTGCCAGTGACGCCTCTCTGAGTTCATTGGGAACGAGGCGAAGCATCTCCTCGGCTGAACGGATCACCACTGGTGTCATCAACACTGAGAGGGCCACGCCACCTGCGAGTCCAGTTCGCGTTCCGGGTCCGAGGATCAGAACGAAGAGCGCATAGGCAAACAGGCCAGCCACAATCGACGGGATACCGGTCATCACGTCGACCATTGACGTGATCGCCTTGGCCAGACGACCGCGGCCGTATTCGACGAGATAGATCGCTGTGAACAACCCGAGTGGAATTGCGATCACGGTGGAGACGGCAGTGACGATCAGCGTTCCGATCATTGCATGGAATGCTCCACCGACCTCTCCGCCAGTCCGTTGTGAAGCGATGTCATCGAGGGTCAATCTCATGTTTCCACTGAGGAAGGTCGTGTCGAAGCGGGCGGCACCTTCGACGATGACCGTCCATACGAGAGACGCCAATGGAAGCACCACAACAATAAAGGCAAGGGTCACTACGACTCGAACAAGGCGATCAGTCGCCTGGCGGCGATCCTCAAGAATGCGTGATGAGGCATAGACCGCTATGGGGTAGGTCACTGCAGTCCACACCCCGACCCAGCCAACAGCCACTCCTGACAGAACAGCGCTGAGCAGCACGCCGACCAGCAGAGCACCGACGGCTACTGCAGCGTGTTCCATCGTCGACATGCGACGCGAGGTCATCGACAGAGTGGTGCTCATCCTTCAGCTCCCGAGAATCCAGCGGCTGCTACTCGTCTAGCCAACGAATTGACGAGGAAGGTAATCACGAACAACACGAGCCCGGTTGCGATGAGCCGGTTCACCTCGAGTCCAGACGACTCAGGGAATTTCAGTGCGATATTCGACGCGATCGTGTTCGAGTTCTGGTTCGTAATCACACTCCAGAAGTAGCCATCGCTTGGCGACATGATGATTGCAACGGCCATGGTCTCGCCGAGTGCTCGACCAAGCCCAAGCATGGCCCCGCTGATGATTCCCGAGCGGCCATAAGGCAGCACTGCCTGACGAATCATTTCCCATTTCGTTGCACCGAGGGCAAGGGATGCCTCTTCATGAAGGCGCGGTGTCTGGAGGAAGACCTCACGAGAGATCGCCGTGATGATCGGAAGAATCATGACGGCCAAGACCACTCCAGCGGTGAGCATCGTTCGACCGCTGGTCGAGCTCGTCCCAGAGAAGAACGGGATGAAAGAGGCATTCTCACTCATCCAGGGGTACACGTTTTCCGCAAGTAGAGGAGCAAGAACCCGGATACCCCAGATTCCGAACACCACACTCGGGATCGCAGCAAGCAGATCGATCAGGTAGCCAAGGGTTGAGGCAAGCCGGCGTGGCGCGTAATGGCTGATGAAAAGCGCAACAGCGATCGCAATGGGGGCCGCGAGAATCAGCGCGATCAGTGCTGCGAAGACGGTGCCGAACACGAGAGGTCCGACATATTGGATGAACGTGTCCGAGCCATCCATCTCGGCCGGATCAACATTGATTCCGGGTAATCCCTCGCGGAGGAGGAAGAGTGCCACCCCGGCGAGGGTGACGAGAATCAGGATCCCGGCGCCCTTGGACAAGCCGGCAAAGACGCGATCTCCGACTCGGCCCGTTCGACCGGCAGCACTATCCCGTGCTTGGGTTCTCGTCTCGGTCAAGGTCACGGGATGATGCTCCGTCAGAGTCTGGGGCGCCCACTGGCGCCCATGGGTGAAGTAACAGGTCGGGTCGGGGCGCCTAGGCACCCCGACCCAACCACAGTACTCAGGCTCAGCCGGCCACCGTGATGGCGGCGATTGACATGGCGATCTCGGCTTGGACCTCAGCGGAGATCGGGGCCGAGCCAGCTGACGCAGCAGACGCGGCCTGACCCTCATCCGAGCCCACATAGGTCATGAACGCCTTGACCAGATCAACCGTCTCCTGGTTCTCGTACTCGAGGCAAACGATGTGATAGCTGACCAGCGCAATCGGATACGCATCAGCCGAATCTGGGGTCCGATTCACCTTGATGGCAAAGTCGTACTCGTTCCGGCCACCAGTTCGCTCCGACGCATCAACGATGCGGCCTGCAGCCTCAGCTGAGAACTCCAGATACGAGCCGGCGACACCGACCGCGGCAGCGGGCAGATCACCGATCTGAGAAGCATCTGCATAACCAATCGAACCCTCACCAGCAGCAACGGCAGCTACCACACCAGAGGTCTGAGGCGCACCCTCACCACCACCGGGGCCGTCAGCGTCCCACGCCTCAAGCGCACCCCAAGTCCACGTATCACCAGCAGCCTTCGAGAGGTAATCGGTGAAGTTCTTCGTGGTGCCTGATTCATCAGCACGGTGCACCGGGTTGATCGCCACATCGGGCAGATCCACACCAGGGTTGTCAGCGGCAATCTCATCAGCGGACCAGTTCGTGATCTCGTTGGCGAAGATTCCAGCAATCGTCTCTGGCGACAACTGCAACGTGGTGCCATCAAGCGACGGCAAGTTGTACGGAATCGCGATCGGCGAGATGTAGTGAGGAAGGTTGATCGCGCCGAGATCACCAGCGCAACGCTCCTTCGACAACTCCCACTCCTCATCCTTCAGCGCAGCATCCGAACCGGCGAACATCGTGCCGCCAGACAGGAACGCCTCACGACCACCACCAGAACCAATCGGGTCATACTCAACCGTCGCGTTCGGATACTGGGCTTGGAAACCGGCCTGCCAACCCTGCATCGCAGCAGCCTGCGACGACGCACCAGCACCAATCAACGTGCCAGAGAGCTCAGAGGCGGGATCAGCCGCTGCGGCCGGAGTGGTGTCCTCGGTGGATGGTTCGTCTACGGCCGGTTCGTCGGCCGAGTCGCCGCCGCCACAGGCAGCGAGCGCGAGCGACGTCACAGCGGCAAATGCTGCGAATCGCTTGGTACGGTTTCTCACGATGTCATCTCCAATCGGATGTGTTCACGGGGGACTGCTCGCGAAATCGGTTCACGAACAGTGCGACACTAGGAATCGAAGGTGAACGGCCCGGCGGGCATGCATGAACGACAGGTGAACTGTTGTCGTCCAGATGGAGAAGTGCCTGCTCAGCGACGCTGTGCCAGCTGGCGCTCGTGGGCCCAGCGGTAGAGCATCTCCTGGGCGTCAGGCGCGAACTCGTCTCCGGGGCCCATTCGTTCCCAGCTGTCATCAGCACGCTGTTCCCAGCGAACGACATCTGGTGACAGATCAAACTCCAGGACCTGGTCGAGCCAATCGCGGTGCTTCGGATGCTGAATCGGCACCAGAACCTCGACACGTCGCTCGAGATTGCGAGGCATCAAGTCGGCTGATCCGATCAGATAAAGCGGACCGCCATCATCAGCCCCGTGTGCGAATCGGTAGATCCGACTGTGTTCGAGATACCGGCCGAGAATGCTCCGAACTCTGATGTTTTCGCTCAGGCCATCCACACCTGGTCGAATGCACGAGATTCCACGAACAATCATGTCGATGGGAACGCCGGCATCACTCGCCTCGTACAGCGCCTCGATCATTACGGGATCGGCAATCGAGTTGCACTTCATCACGATCGAACCATCTGGCCCGAACTCCATCTCACGCTCGACCAGATCAATCAGTTCCGGTCGAAGACCCTTTGGAGCGACCAGTAACTTCTGGTATTCCTCGCTCCGACTGAAGCCGGTCAGGTGATTGAAGAGTTGGACAGCGTCGTCGCCGATCGCAGCATCTGATGTGATGTACCCAAGGTCTTCATAGATGCGGGCTGTCTTGGAGTTGTAGTTGCCAGTTCCAATATGGCAATAGCGACGCAGCCGATCGCCGTCATCGCGAACGACGAGAACCACCTTCGAGTGTGTCTTCAGTCCGACCATGCCATAGGCAACGTGAACCCCAGCACGCTCAAGGCGACGGGCCCACTGAACGTTGTTCTCCTCATCGAATCGGGCCTTGATCTCCACCAGTACGGCAACCTGCACGCCTCGCTCGGCTGCTCGAATGAGGCTTCGAAGAATCGGCGAGTCACCGCCGGCCCGATACAACGTCATCTTGATGGTCTGCACGGCTGGGTCGTCCGCCGCCTGTGCAATGAACGCTTCGACACTGCTGGCAAAACTCTCATATGGATGATGGAGCAAGAGGGCACGATCGTCCACCACATCGAAAAGGGTTCGCTCCGCCTCTTCAGCGGCATGAATCCGTCCAGCGGTAATGGGCACCCACTGCCGATCTTTCAGGTCGGGCCGATCGATTGCGTGCAGCTGCATTAAGCACGTCAGGTCGAGCAGGGTCGAATGGCGAGTGACATTGCGAGGATCGATGTCGAGTTCACGAATGAGGAGACCGAGCATCTCGTCACTGATGGTGCGATGTACCTCAAGCCGCACCGGCCGGTTGAACCGACGACGACGAAGTTCGAGTTCCACCGCTTCGAGAAGATCGTCGGCCTCGTCTTCCTCAAACGCCAGGTCTGCGTTTCTGGTCACTCTGAACGTCGCCCACTCCTCCACGACCATGCCGAGGAACAGCGCATGGAGATGGGATGCGATCAATTCCTCGGCTGGCAGGAACCGGCCATCGCCAAGGGGAACCAGACGGGGAAAGACGCGAGGGATCTTGAGGCGAACAAACCGACGTTCGGCCGTGCTCGGATCCGCCACCGTCGCCGCGATGGACAGGGCCAAATTGGAGATGTACGGGAAGGGATGGCCCGGATCGACTGCCAACGGCGTCAGCACCGGGTGTACGCGGTCCATGTAGTACGACGACATTGCTTCTTGGTCAGCCAGGCTGAGGTCGTCCCACCGGACCACACAGATGTTCTCCGACGTCATCGCAGGGATGAGTTGCCCGAGGACGATCTCCTCCTGACGAGTCACGAACTCGGCAACTCGATGACCGATCTGGTCGAGTTGCTCTACCGGCGTTCGACCGTCGGGGGTGCGGTCTTCAACCCCGGCGGCGATCTGATCTTTAAGCGCGGCTACGCGCACCTGGAAAAACTCGTCGAGATTGGATGAGGCAATTGCGGCGAACTTGGCGCGCTCCAACAATGGGATGCCAGGTTCAGCTGCGAGTGACAGCACCCGCTCGTTGAAGGCGAGCCAACTGAGTTCACGGTTGAGGTAGCGGCTCACCGTGGTCAGCTCGATCAGGAGTCGTACTGGTCCTCGGGATGCCCGAGGTCCCATTCGAGGGAGATCAATTCACGCTCGGCGTCCCGGTTGATGCGCTCGCGGTTCCGACGGAACTGAGGATCGTTCTCCGTAATGAGCACCAGACGTGCAAGTGCCCGAGCGCGAAATTCATCGAGCAGCTTGCTCTCGCCCCAGTCGGCATAGACCTCCCAGTGCGGCGCCACTGGCCCGAGGTACACAACGCGGGCATGTGCCCGGGGCGGGGCGTCGATGGTCACATCACTCATAGCCCAACATGCTACCGCCACCTCTCTATCGGTGGGCCTGACACCGATGAACAGCGGGCGAACAACGGGAGACATTGCGGGAACTGTGTCGGGCGTTGCGGCGTCTCACTGTTCAGGAGATCACGATGCCGTCGTTACGTGTTCGTAAGAAAACGGTGAGAAATCGCGTATTCCCTTGACATCTGGGGGCAAATCATTACATTTGTGTTACTGTCATCGTCAATTCGTCCATCATCCCCGACTCGCACCCAGGAGGAACGATGAAGAAGGACAATCCCACCCGCCGGGTCACCGACCCTGAATCGATCACTTCGTGGATGTCAGAAGGCACCTGCCGATTTCATCCGCCATCGGTCTTTTTTCCCAACGATGGGGCTGGCGTCGACCGAGCTCAAGCAATCTGTGGCCGATGCCCCGTCGCGACCACGTGCCTTGAGTACGCCCTGACCAACCGAATTGAGCACGGCGTATGGGGTGGTGCCAGCGAACGGGAACGTCGGCGAATTCTGAAACGGCGGCGTTTAGCGGTTACCTCAGGCTAAGCGCACTGATCAGGCGTTACTTCTGATCGTCAGCGGAGTCGGCCGATTCGGCTGCTCCCTCGGCAAGGCCCTTTTTCAGTTCCTGCTGAGCGCGGCCCAGGTTTCGTGCCATCTTTGGCAACTGAGCTCCCCCGAACACCAAGAGCACCACGGCCAAGACGGCGAACCACTCAAAAGCACTGTTCGGCATGGCGCCACTCTACCCCTCTGGACTGGAGTTGCTCAGGCGCCCGAAACGCCGCGAACAGCCTGAGCTCGCTGGCGGCGAATACGACGACGCTCTCGTTCGGAGAGTCCACCCCAAATTCCGAACTTCTCACCGTTTCTCAAGGCAAATTCGAGGCAATCGTCACGGACGACACATCCACGACAGACCTCCTTGGCCTCACGGGTGGAGGCGCCGCGCTCAGGGAAGAAGAGATCGGGATCGACGCCCAGGCAGTTGGCGTCGTCCTGCCAGGCCTCAGCCGACCCGTCGTGCTCGTTCATGTGTGCTCCGTCCTGACTCGCCCGCAGGCGAAGGGGTGAGACTCACCCCTGTAATTACAACGGTGTCATTGTCGCATAGCACACCACCATTGTGCAAGCAGGTATTCCACAGGTCGCTGAGCAGGCGCGACGCGCGAGGCTCCCAACCTCAGCCAGCCCGGCGCTGAGAGAGCCGTCGACGACGATCGACGAAATCCACCAGCACGTATCCTCCGAGGTCATCGTTCGTCGTGTGGAAGGCGCGCCCACCGTTCATGCTCGTCATCCGATCGATGAAGGCGTCAAGCGAGGCGGTTGCATCGAGCACAAACGTGTTGATCCTGATCCCGTCCCGAGTGCAGCGAACAACCTCGCGCAACGTCGCCTCAAGGGTTTGCGGGGCCGGTGGATAGTCGAAAAAGACTCCGCCACCCTCGGTGATATGCGCCGTTGGCTCCCCATCGGTGATCATGATGATCTGCTTTGTCCCCTGCTGACGGGACAACATCCGCCGGGCGAGGGTGAACCCATGGTGCATGTTGGTGCCGTAGACGTAGTCCCAGGAGACCTCAGGGAGTTGGGCCGCCGTTATCTCCCGAGCGGTCTCTGAGAATCCCACCAACCCGATGAAATCGTGAGGGAATTGCGATGTGATCAAGGAATGCAGCGCTATGGCCACCTTCTTGGCCGGCAGGAAGTTGCCACGCATCGGCATCGACATCGACAAATCGACCATCAGCACCGTGGCCGCCCGCGTCAGGTGTTCTGTCCGCTCAACCTCGAAATCATCAGGCTCGAGTTCAACTGGCGTGCCTCCACCCCGACGCGCGATTGCATTTCGGATAGTCCGATGGAGATCGAGTCGAAACGGATCCCCGAACTCGTAAGGCTTGGTGTCGTGTGCAGATTCGTGGCCCTGCCCGATCGCTGGAACAGGATGTTGACCAAGTTGATCCCGGCTCAACCCGCTGAACAAGTCACGCAGAGCGTTCGACCCAATCGCGCGGAGCCCACGTGGTGTCAGTTCAAGTCGGCCATCAACCCGGTCGACCAGACCTGCCCGTCGCATCTCCTCGGTCAGACGTGACAACTGTTCCAAGGCCGCCGACGCATCATCGCCAAGGAGGTCTCGCACCCGGTCGGGATCGATCTCAGCAAGATCTGCTGGGGACGTCGCCGCATCGAGAAGGCCCTCCAGTTCGTCGATACGGCCCATCTCCGCCATGGCATCGATCCCCTCACCAATACCGAGTGAGCGCTCACCGTCCATGTCATATGACTCGTCCCAATTCATCGAGCCAAACTGTCCGCGAAGGGTCGAGGACAACTGATCCAGCTGCCACTGCAGGTCCATGTCGTCCATGAATTGT
Source organism: Ilumatobacteraceae bacterium (assembly GCA_040263235.1). GTDB lineage: Bacteria > Actinomycetota > Acidimicrobiia > Acidimicrobiales > Ilumatobacteraceae > Casp-actino5. Next base: position 5,182 of record JBDQKN010000027.1, on the reverse strand, counting down.
TCGGACAGTCGGCGCAATTGGTCTCGCTGCTCAGGACTCATCGAGTTCATCAGAGCCTGAGCTGCAGCCATGCGACGCGCCATCGACTCGAGTAGTTCATCGAGGCTCTGAGGATCGTCGGGAAACATGTCACCGAAACGGTCCATGAACTCGGGGAATCCAGGATCGTCGCCAGCGTTGCGCCGATCGACCATCTCATTCAGGGCGGCGAGCATGTCTTTCAGCCGACCGATGTCCTCCGGAGTCGCAGAGGACATGTCGTCACCAACTCGGTCAACAACCTGCTGAAGCATCTCGGATCGAAGTCGCTCGGCAAGCTCATCGAAACGACGTTGGGCATCGGCTGACTCGAACTGATACCCGGTCAACTCTCCCATCCGACCTGCCAGATCATCGGGGAGAAGGTCAAGATTCATCATCCGCTCGGCGGCTTTCGACCTCGCTGTCGTCTCCCGACGGTCGTCTCCGCTCGCAACGGCATCGCTGACAGCACGATCGATCGCGTGTCGCTCCTCGTCAAGGATGTCAGCAAGCTCTCGCGCAGCATCAGCTAGTGGCCCATCGAGATCCCCCGACTCGGCAATCTCAGCCCTGCGTTGCCGCAATCGCTCGCGCATCTCGGCAAGCCCGGGCATCATCTGGCCGTCAGGAGTTCGCATTCCCTGTTCCATCAAGCGCCGCAATGCGGCACCGACATCGCCGTGATGAATGATCTCATCGGTGACCTGCTCAAACAGTGCATCACCATCTAGGTCGAAGCCTCGTTGGGTCCCGTCCCACCGGGAATAGACGAACCGGCGTGCCATATCAGCACCGTAGTGGTCGTGATCTACCGGCATCCGATCGTGGTCAAACTGCGACGGTGCAATAGATTCAGACCAATGCGCGTCCCCCGCACCTTCGTCTTCCTCGATCTGTCGGGGTTCACGAATTACACAGCCGCGTACGGTGACGACGCCGCCGGAAAGGTGCTGTCCACCTTTCGAACCGTGGTCAGAGAGGTCGCATCAGAACGGGGAGTCCGAATCGCCAAATGGCTAGGTGACGGTTGCATGATCGTTGCCGTGGACCAATTCGGAGCAATCGAGTTCGTTATGGATCTTGAGCGGAGGGCCGCACGCGTCTGTTCCCCGCTCACGCTGCGCGCTGGAATTGCTACGGGCCACGCCTTGCTCTTCGAGGGCGACGACTACATCGGTTCTGCCGTGAACATGGCCTCGCGGCTCTGTGACCACGCAACCGGCTACGACGTGCTCATGCCTGCATCGCACGTCGAGCAACTCCCCGAGGGAATCTCAACGGAACCATTCGGCGAGGTTCATCTCCCGGGATTTCCCGGACCCATCGAGGTAGTTCGCCTCGCTGGAAGCCCCGTGCGAGCCGACCGCAACGATACGGGCGAACTCTGGACCCGGACGCCCTTCGTCTGATTCAGCCCCGGCCGCGATAGGTCGTCGATGCACCGGAGTCGTCCTTGTTCAGGCGGCGTGACAGATGCAGCCCTTCAAGGATGAACTCCACTGCGGCGGCTACCACCGCTGGATCGCTTGCCCCACCGGTAAACCGTTCAACTGCGGGTGCCAGCGCCGGCACATCGACGACAAGCGATGCCAGTTCAGCACTCGATCGATCGGATCCGGTGTGAGCAACACAGCCCTCCTCGAATGCCTCCACGATGGCCGTGGACAACGCCCCATCGTGTCGCGCAGTGAACACCTGATGTACCGCTCCGCGGATGAGGTTCTCGAACACCACACCCTCGCGGCCGTCATCGATTGATTCGATCTCGATCTTCCCGATCGACGAGGCCGCCAGCGCATCGAGGTCATCGACTCGCGCTACGACAGGATTCTCGCCAGCGCGCAGTCCGCGCCGGAGTGCGTTCGCTGCCAGCGCCTCATAATTGGCCACGCTCAGGCGGACGCTCACCCCACTCCGCTGATTGATATGGCTGCTTCCACGGGCAAGATGGCTGAACTCGGCTACGACGAGTCCGAGGTATTCGGGAACAACTACCTCGACGTCGGCCACCGAAGCGGGCCGTGCCTCCTGGAGCATGATCTCGTACTCAAGTCCGACCTCAAGCGGATAGTGCGTCCGAATCTGGCTGCCGAACCGGTCCTTCAAGGGGGTGATTATTCGGCCGCGATTCGTGTAGTCATCGGGGTTCGCCGAGGCGACAAGCATCACATCGAGCGGCAGACGGATCCGGTGTCCACGAATCTGCACATCTCGTTCCTCGAGGACGTTCAGCATCCCGACTTGAATGCGTTCAGCGAGGTCGGGCAGCTCGTTGATGGCAAAAATTCCTCGGTTGGTTCTCGGCACCAACCCGTAGTGCAGCGTGAGTTCGTCAGACAGATACCGGCCCTCTGCCACCTTGATCGGATCCACCTCTCCGATCAGGTCGGCAATCGACGTGTCAGGTGTGGCCAACTTCTCGCCATAACGGTCATCACGATGGATCCAGTCGACCGGAGCATCGTCACCGAGATCCGCCACCAGGTCGCGGGCATGGCGGGAAACCGGGGCATAGGGATCATCGTTGATCTCGCTCCCAGCAACGATCGGCATCCACTCATCGAGAAGTCGGGTCAATGAGCGGATCATTCGAGTCTTTGCCTGGCCCCGCTCGCCGAGGAAGATCACATCGTGACCGGCGAGAAGCGCGTTCTCAAGTTGGGGCATCACCGTGTCTTCGTAGCCAAGTACACCATCGAAGAGGGGCTCGCCAGCGGCGATCCGCGCAACCGCATTCGACCTGATCTCCTCCTTCACCGGGCGGGACTGCCATCCGGAATCCCTGAGGGCACCAATAGTCCTCGGCAGGTCAGCAGGCACCTCGGCAACGGAGCGGGTCATGGACCGAACCTAGTGTCCATCCTGCTCGTTGTCCGATCCGGCGTGGATCAGCCCAACACGGCCAGCCCTACCCAGAACACGCAAAGACCGGCGATCAGCGACCACAGCACATTGCGTCGCCACCAAGCGACTCCTGCAGCAACTCCGAGCGCTAGGAACTCAGGTGCATCGATCGACGGGGCCGAGCCTCCATCGCCCGCTGCGATGCTCGCCACGAGCGCCGCCAGCACCGCCGGCCCAACATGGCGTAGGGCACGTTGGAGGAATACCGGAATCCGACGCTCTGCAAGAAACAGGATTCCAACGGCCCTGCTCGCGTAGGTCACCAGCGCAGCGAAGACCACTATCGCCCATACCTCTGCATCACTCATTGCTCAGACCGATCGCCACGCCACTCGACGACGGTGCCGGCCGCGACGCCCACAATCGCACCAACCAAAATGCCAGCGCGATCACGCAGACCCACCCCAGCCGCACTCACCACAGAACCAGCGATTGCTGCCGAGGCTGCTGCAATCGGCACAGCGGACCCTCGGATCGAGAGGACAACCAACCCGGTGAACATCACCGCTGGGGCAAATCCGAGGCGCAACCCCGCCGGAATCGCAGGTCCGATCAGTATCCCTAAACCCGTGGCAAGTTGCCACATGCCCCAGAATCCAACTCCTGCCGTCAGGTAATACCGTCGCATTGAACGCGGGTCGTCACTGCGGTACAAGGTCATCAAGGCGAACTGCTGATCGACGAGGACCACCGGTGCGAACAATCGCATCCAAAGCGGCTGATTGGCGAACATCGGCGCAAGAGCCGCCGAGTACATCACGTGCCGAGCATTGATCACGGCAACTGCCAGAACCACCGCCCACCATGAGGCCACACCAGCGAGGGTCACGGCCGTCAACTGGGCGGCTCCAGCGAACACCACTGTCGACAATGACTGGCCCGCAGCGACCGGCATCGCTGACTCGCTGATAGCCAGGCCTACGACGAGCCCGAAGGGAATCGCAGGGATGCACAGCGGGACCATGTCCCGAACCGCTGTCGGATCATAGGGACCGACGCGTCGCAGGGGCACGGCGAGACGGTACTCCGGTTGGTCCGACGACACCCATGCGGCCAGCCTCGGTACGATCCGATCGTGCTCGTGCATTCCCTCGATGGGACGTGGAGAGCGGCGTCGGTCAGTGACGGCGACCGAACCAGCATGATCGGCCTTGATACCGACGATGCCGATTGGGCAGACGTGGCCGTTCCCGGGCACTGGGCCGCTCAGCCCGCTGCGCTCGACCTCACGGGTCCGGTCCTTCACCGCAGACGATTTCATCTCGCTGCCCCTGACCCCGGCGTCAGGCGCTGGATCGAATTCGACGGAATCTTCTACCAGGCTGATATCTGGCTCGACGGCGCATACCTCGGGGATCCGGAGGGGTACTTCACCACACATACCTTTGATGTCACTGCCCTCAGCAGACTCGTTGATGAGCACGTGCTCGCTGTTGAGGTGAACTGTCCCCCGACCGTCAGCGGACCGCGTCGGGCGATCACCGGTGTCCTCCAGGATCCGACCGGCCCGACGATGACCGAACCCGGTGGGATCTGGAGATCGGTTCGCATCGTCGATACCGGACCAGTCCGCATCGACGCCCTCAGGGTGCTGTGCAGAGATGCTGATGCTGAGCGAGCCCATGTGGTGCTCCACGCTCGACTTGATGCCGATGTGAGCCGCGTGGCACTGACCCGAACCAGGGTGAACGGCGAGATCGTCTCAGAACATCAGATCGCGCTTGCCAGCGGCGCCAACGAGGCCTCTTGGACCATCGATATCACCCATCCTCGACTGTGGTGGCCTCGCGATCTGGGGGAACCTGAACTTGTCGAGGTTGATGTCACGGTGGAGATCGACGGCGAGCAGAGCCACCAAGCGACGCGTCAGACTGGCCTGCGACAGGTTCGATGGGACGACTGGGTGTGTTCGGTCAATGGCGAGCGGATCTTTCTGAAAGGCGCCAACCTGCTTCCCCTGTCCGACCTGCCTGGAACGGTTCCTCCAGAGCGGTCGAGATCAATAGTTCAGGAGGCGGTGAGCGCCGGCCTCGACGTGCTGAGGGTTCACGGACACATCGCCGACGCCGCCCTGTATCAGGCAGCGGATGAAGCGGGTCTGATGCTGATGCAGGACTTCCCGCTTCGCGGCGTTCATGTTCGCCAGATCAGGCGGCGGGCCATACATCAGGCTCGAGCGATGGTCGACCTGCTCGGCCATCACCCGAGTGTCATCTCGTGGTGGGCACATGATGAACCAGTCAGCCGACCATCAGAT
>JBDQKN010000026.1:0-13761 GCA_040263235.1 Ilumatobacteraceae bacterium | reverse complement strand
GGAGAGAACAGCCCATCGATGACAGCAAGCACCGTGTCGACACGCGCTGCCCATTCCTTCCAACTGAGGTGCTCACGATTTCGTGCGCTCGCTGCTGCCCATCGTTCAATCGAGTCGCCACGGAACTCGAGATGCCCGAGTTCGGTGTTCGGCACTAGGTGGCCGTCGACGAAGAGCGCTGAACCGATGCCCGTGCCGAAGGTGAGCGTGATGACAACACCGCTGGCACCCCGACCGGCTCCGTGAGCCATCTCGGCGATACCTGCAGCGTCGGCATCGTTAAGCACGAAAACGCGGTCACCGATCACTGGAGCGAGAAGTTCGACTGCGTCGACGCCTATCCACGAGTCATCGATGTTCGCAGCGGTATGGATCACTCCGTGCCGAACCACTGATGGCAGTGCGACCCCAACCGGTCCCGTCCAAGAAACCTGCTCTATGAGAGAGCCCACGACCTCGGCCACCGCTGCGGGGGTTGCGGGGCGCGGTGTCGGAATTCGGTGACGCTCAGACAGCAATTGGCCCGTCGAGAGGTCGACGATTGCAGCCTTCATCCCGGTACCGCCGATGTCGATTCCAAGACCCGCTGCCGGCTCACCCACGGCGGAGCACACTACCGATCAGGCTCGGGCTCGGGTCCGGCGCAGAAGTGGATCGGCTGCTGCCAACGTCCTGTCAGCCATCCGGAGCACCCGACCAGACAGACCGGGCGTATCCGGGTCGACCAGGTTCCCCATCACCTGCAAGGTGATTCCCGCAATCGCCTCCGTCCCGACGGCGACCCGCAGACCGCTCCGCAGCAACAGCGGGTGGCCGATGAGGAAGGCAAACCGACGCCCGGTTCTCAAGAATGCGTCAAACCGTGCCGCTACCTCTCGGTCGTACCGATCGGGGGCCTCAGACGGAGACTCCAAAAAGGCATCTGCTGCAAGCATTCCCGACTCGAGGCCGTAGTCGATTCCCTCACCGTTCATTGGGTTCACCAGCCCTGCCGCATCGCCGACTGCCACCCATCCGGGGCCGTGCCGCCGGACAACACTCATTGGCAGGCGCCATGCTCGGGGTCGCTCAAGATCAGGACCCAGTTCCCAAGACTCCCCGACGATCCCTCGGTATGCAGCGATCAACGAGTTGAGATTGAGCTTTTTGAACCCCTTCATGGTGGAGAGCGCACCCACACCGATGTTCACCGTTCCATCACCACAGGGGAACATCCAGCCGTAGCCAGGAATGGGGGTCCCGTGCTCATCGCGAAGGGTCAAGCAGGCCTCGAGCATCTCATCGGCGTGCCGGGGCGATTCTGCGTACGTGCGAATCGCAAGTCCAAATGGCTCGTTGGGGTCACGACCAGCGCCGAGTGAACGGGCGACTGCTCCAGGTGCACCAGCAGCAACGACCACGAGGTTGCTGCGCACTCTGCGCGATCCGTTACCGTCCTCAATTTCCACGCCGACCACGACGCCGTCCTCGATCCACGGCATCGCTGTACTGTGAAAACGGACGTCGGCACCAGCCGTAGACGCTGCATCGATCAGCGTTGCATCGAGACTTCGTCTCGGCCAAACCGCACCGTAAGCCGGATATCGGCCAGATCCCGGCCAGGGCAACTCCCGTTCGATACGGCCGGCGATCATCCGCAGTCCGGAGATGCGGTGTGACGCCTCGAGCGGCACATCGAGTTCGAGGAGGGCCGCAACCGCCCGCGGCGTCAACCCGTCGCCACAGACCTTGTCTCGGCCGTGGGCCCCGGCTTCGAGGACCAGAACAGATGCTCCCGCCCGGGCTGCGCGCATAGCGGTCGCAGCGCCTGCAGGACCTCCTCCGATGACCGCAAGGTCAACACGATCGTCACCCATCAGGTATCGCCGGCAATGCGTTGGTGATGCCGGATCACCTCGGCGACGATGAACCGGAGGAACTTCTCAGTGAACGCAGGGTCAAGCCCGGCCTCGGTGGCCAACTGCCTGAGCCGCTCAACTTGGAGCTGCTCGCGATGCTCATCAGCTGCCGGCAGACCGGCCGAAGCCTTGTACTCGCCAACTGCCTGTGTGATCTTGAATCGCTCGGCGAGCATGTGCACCAGTGCCGCATCGATGTTGTCGATACTCGATCGATAAGTGGAGAGTCGGTCGTCGGTCACATGAAGTCCTCGGGTTGGGGATGCTCAGACGCTACCGCTCGACCGGCGGGCGTGCCCATACCTGCACACCGACCGAACTACCCTCGACTCCGATGACTCATCGAGGAGAGAATCAATGACGGGCAACCCGACGCTGAGAGAGCGATTGGCGAATGGCGAGGAAGTTCTCGGGGCCTGGTCGGTGCTGAGCCATCCGCTCGCTGCTGAACTGACGGCTCGAGGTGGCTTCGGCTATGTCTGCGTCGACATGCAGCATGGAACCGCTGATCTCAGTCACCTACTCGGCATGGTCCAGGCGATTGAGTTGGGTGGAGGTACCCCGATCGCCCGGGTTCCATGGAACGAGCCAGGGGTGATCGGCAGGGCCCTCGATTTCGGCTGCCATGGCGTCATCGTCCCCATGGTCAACACCGCCGAGCAGGCCCGTGCAGTGGTGAAGGCGTGCAGATACTCTCCGCAAGGTTCACGGAGTTGGGGCCCGACAGCCGCTGGCCTACGAACTCCCGATTATCGGAACTGGGCGATGAACTCAATCGCTGTCATCCCCATGATCGAAACGGTCGAAGCCCTCGAGAATCTTGATGAGATCCTCGCCGTCCCCGGCATCGACGCCGCTTACGTCGGGCCAGCTGATCTCGCGATCAGTCTTGGCCTCGGCCCAACCGGCAACGACGGCAACCCCGCGTTTGACAATGCCCTCAACTCCATTGTTGCCGCCTGTCTGCGTCACGGTGTGGTTCCCGCAATCCATTCCGATGGTCCCACCGCCCCACGCCGCCGCGCACAGGGGTTCAAGATGATCACTGTCGCTGCCGATTCGACTGCGTTGGCTGCGGGCCTCGCCGATGCACAACGCGCGGCGTCAGCCGAGTGAACCCACGGCAATCCGGTCGCGCCCAGCGAGATCACGACGTATCTCGACATTCTCGAATCCTGCATCGATCAAGAGTTGCTTGACTGCTGTGCCCTGGCGATGACCTATCTCGAGCACCAACGACCCACCTGGCACCAGGTGCCGTGGCGCTCCAGCACTGATCAAGCGAATTGCATCGAGACCGTCAGCACCTGAGTAGAGCGCACGATGGGGCTCGTACTGTTCCACCCCCACCTCAACCTCGGGATCATCCTCAGCGATATACGGAGGGTTTGAGACGATCACGTCGAACTGATCGCTGGGCGTAATCGCGCCGAACCATGAGCCCGCCGCTACCCGAACGTTGCGGGCATGTCGCCCGAGACCAGCAAGATTTGAGCGCGCTACATCGAGCGCACCAGCGTCGACATCGGTAATCCATATCTCAGTTCCCTCAAGCGGCAGCTCACTCGCCAGAGCCAGGCCGATCGCGCCGGAGCCAGTACCAAGATCGAGAACACGACGGGGCTCGAATCGGCTGGCGATTTCGAGCGCGACACCGGCGACCTCTTCAGTTTCGGGTCGAGGAATGAGAACGCGAGTGTCTACTGCTAGTTCCACATGACGGAATGCCCACTGGCCGAGTACGTACTGAATTGGTTCGCCGGATTGATAGCGCCGCACCATCTGATCGAGATGGGCCATCATCCGTTCGGTCACCGAATCAGCCCCGCCGTCCTCAACTGAGTCGACTGCCGTTGCTCGCTCGACAATCCACCGCGCATGGATGCGATCCCCGATGATTGCTGTGGTTTCAACCCACAGTTGGGCAACCGTGGTCATTGACCCTCGGCGAGCAGGCGCTCACGTTCAGTCGCCAAGAGCGGTTCGATCACGTGGTCAAGATCGCCAGCGAGCACATCGGGGAGCCGATGAACTGTGAGCCCAATCCGGTGATCGGTGACTCGGCTCTCCTTGAAGTTGTACGTGCGAATCTTCTCGCTTCGTCCGCCACCGCCAAGTTGTGATCGACGTTGCTCGGAACGGTCGGCATCTCGATCAGCCAAGGCCAACGCGTGAAGTCTGGCGCGTAACACCTGCATCGCTCGAGCACGATTCTGAAGCTGACTCCGCTCGTCCTGCATGGTGACGACGGTGCCGGTTGGCCGATGGGTGATACGAACCGCTGAGTCGGTGGTGTTCACGTGCTGCCCTCCCGCGCCCGAGGAACGATAAACGTCGATATCGAGATCACGCTCGTCGATATTCACCTCGACCTCATCCACCTCGGGAAGAACCGCCACCGTTGCTGACGACGTATGAATCCGGCCCTGACTCTCGGTCACCGGAACTCGTTGCACTCGATGGGGACCGCCCTCAAATTTGAGCCGCTCCCACGCGTCCTGCCCTCGGACGACAAACGTGACCTGATTGATCCCACCGAGATCGCTGACGTCGGTGGAGAGCATCTCAACCCGCCACCCCCGCCGTTGGGCATACGCCGAGTACATATCGAGGATGTCCCGGGCGAAGAGGTTTGCCTCTTCCCCACCCTCGGCCCCGCGTATCTCCATGATCACCGCTCGACCGGCATCAGGGTCCGCCGGGATCAACAGCTCACGGACATGCTCAGCGAGCTCCTCAAGGGCCACCTCGAGGGCAGCGATCTCCTGCGCGAATGACTCTCGCTCGTTCGGGTCCGACATTTCGATCAATTCGGTAGCAGCGGCGATATCGGCGACCATCCGTTCGTGGGCGTCCAATGCTTCGACCACCGGGGCAAGCTCGGAATATCGACGACTGACGCGTTGTAGTTCAGCGGAATCAGCATGCGTCGATGGATCAGCGAGCCGAGCCTCGAGTTCGCGATGTTCCTCGGCGAGGGGGGTCAGGCGAGCAAAGAGGCCGTCTCGGCCCGCCGGCTCAACACTCATGTCGGGTCCGGGATCGACACAACGGAGGTGGGCACCGAAGCCAACCTCGCGAGGTCCTCGATCGCACGCATCCGATTCCTCGCCGGAACTGCGATCACAATCTCTTCGAGGTCGTGGGCCTCACGGTGCCAATAGAAGGTGTCGAGCGCGTCAGCAGGAGACCCGAGATCGGTCCCAGATGTACACGCCACAAGGCACCGGACCCCGTTGATCTCACCGACCAGATGCGCGGGTGCCGCATCACCGGGCCCCGCAGCAGGGGTCACCGGGGACACAGGGGCCAGGCTCGACGAGTGAACCAGGTCTGGCGACGCCTGGAGTCGACGTCGTAGGGCCCGCTCTGGGGCCAGCCGATTGAGCGGGTGTGGGTCGGCCCCAACGGTTCGAATCTCAGCTACCGCGGCAACGATGCGTGCAAGCGATTCCGGGGCAGGGGTATCACCGTGCAGCATCTGAAATGCCTCGCGATCATGAACGCCGACGCCGACCTCGAGTCGGACCTCCCCACCGTCGGCAACCACACGGCAGACTTCCAGCCCACCGACCTCTCCAGTCACGACACCGTGTTCAATCATCACCTCGGCACCTGCATCGAGAATCACCTCAGAAAGTGACTCCGCTCCGCTCGGCGGAAGCGGTTCCGTTCCGGCGGCGACCGGTGACACCGATCGGGTAGATCTGCCTTCGAGAATTACTGCTTCAGCGCCGATGTTCCAGTGCTGCGCTCGTCTCGCCACGTCTCCGGCGCTCGCTACAAGTTCAGCCGGGACCACCATCCTCAGCGACGTGCTCCCCGCTCGATGGGCGAGCAGCACCGCAACAGATACAAGTCGGGTCGGTCGGTCGTCAAGCCAAACATGGCTACATCCAGCGGAGTGAATCGCAGCCCCGCCAGGGAACGGCGAAGTCGAGGCGTTGGCGTCGCCTACGAGGGCGCGCAACGCCACAGCGATCAGCTGGGATCGACGCTCAGATGTGTCGTCGGTGGAGGTCACCGAGCGCCGGCGTCACTTCTTGGAGCGCTCGCCGTAGCGCTTGTTGAAGCGCTCGACGCGGCCACCAGCATCGACGAGCTTCTGCTTGCCCGTGAAGAATGGATGGCACTCGTTGCAGAGTTCGAGGATCTGGTCACCCGAGCGGGTCGAGCGAGTCTCGAAGGCGTTGCCGCACGAGCAACGGACCGTGACGACGTCGTAGTTGGGGTGGATTTCAGACTTCATCAAATTCTCCTAGCTCGGATCGTGGAGGTTAGCGGCGGTGATGGCCGAACGCGCCGGTTACATTCCCGGCTGTTTCGCCACCTCGGCGAGGAATTCATCGTTGTTTCGGAAGGTCCGGAGACGGTCGACGAGCAGTTCAAGGCCCGGAGCGGCGTTTCCATCCGCCGCAAGACCGGAGAGCACACGCCGCAATTTCCACACCATCTGGAGTTGTTTCCGGTCAAAGAGCAGCTCCTCATGACGGGTGCTCGACGCATCGACATCGATCGCTGGGTAGATCCGGCGCTCGGCCATACGTCGATCGAGGCGGAGCTCCATGTTGCCCGTTCCCTTGAATTCCTCGAATACAGCTTCGTCCATTCGCGAGTTCGTCTCAACAAGTGCTGTGGCAAGGATGGTCAACGACCCGCCTTCCTCGATGTTTCGAGCCGCACCGAAGAAGCGCTTCGGAGGGTAGAGAGCGCCGGCATCGATACCACCGGACAGGATCCGGCCACTCGCCGGTGCCGCCAGGTTGTACGCGCGGCTGAGGCGGGTGATTCCGTCCAGGATGACGACGACGTCTTCGCCGTACTCCACCATCCGCTTCGCCTTCTCAATCGCCATCTCGGCGACCTGAGTGTGCTGATCGCTCGGACGATCAAATGTGGACGCGATCACCTCGCCACGGATGTGGCGACGCATGTCGGTCACTTCCTCCGGACGCTCGTCGATCAGGAGAACCATCAGCCTGACCTCGGGGTTGTTCTTCTCGATCGAGGCCGCAATGGTCTTCATGACCGTCGTCTTGCCGGCCTTTGGCGGAGAGACGATGATCCCGCGCTGGCCCTTGCCGATCGGACAGATCAGATCGATGATCCGGGCTGTCATGTTCGTTGGGTCGTCCTCGTCCTCGAGACGGAGTTTCTCGTCTGGGAACAGGGCGGTCATGTCCTCGAACCGGGGGCGCCGCTTGGCCTCATCGAGACCGCGGCCGTTGATCTTGGTCACCTCGAGTAGTGCAGGGTTCTTTTCGTTCCTGCCGGCCGGACGCATCATTCCTGTGATGTGGTCGCCTTTGCGGAGCCCAAGCTGCCTGGACAGCTTGACGGGAACGTAGGCGTCCTGTTTGGAAGCTAGGAAGTTGTTGACCCGGACGAACCCGTATCCCTCGTCTCGCATATCGAGATAGCCCTCGACGGCAACCGGCTCGTTGCTAACAGGCCCACCCTCGTCGCTCTCGCCAATCTCGCGATCGTCGCCCTGAGGTCCGTCGTAACTGCGACCGTTGTTCTTGCGACGTCGACGGCGGCGACGGTTTCGGCTCTCACTGTCCTCGTCGGATTGCTCACCATCGCGAGCCGGTCCCGAGCGCTGACCCTGGTCGCGCTGGCCCTGGGGTCGTTGGCCCTGAGACCGCTGTCCCTGATCTCGTTGGTTGCGCTCGCGCTGAGGCTTCGCAGCGGAATCAGTGGCGCCAGAACCGCTTTCGTCGACCGGTTCAGCAGTGAATTCAAGTTCCCACTCCGAGGGCGGCTCCGCGAACTCATCAGCAGGCGGTGCTTGCTCTGTGCTCGGTGCCGGCGAGGGGGCATCCTCGGCAGACGCAGGCTTCGGCTTCTGCTTCGGGGCCGGAGCGGCTGGCGCGGCCGGTTCGGCCGGGCTGGTCCCGCCGCCGGTCGTCTCGAGGATTTGACCGATGATGTCGGCCTTCTTCGAGCGCGCCGTTGCCTTCAGGCCGAGTGCCTTGGCAATGGCCAGGAGCTGGTCCTTGTCTTTGGTCTCTAAGACCGACTGTTCGAGAGCTTGTGCAGCCACGATCACCTTCTCTCCGCCATTACGGCGGGACGATGTTCACACGGAGCAGGTTCCACCTCCAGCACGATCCCAGAGAAACATGAAGGAGGGCCACCCGGATCTAACGCAGCCGCTCTGAGGCGGAGCTTCCGGGACAGACGCCCGATGGCGCCGTGTAGCCGAGTGAAACCCGACGGGTGAAACCTACCAGCAGGGAGGCAGCAGTGCAATCACCGAGAGACGCGAGATACCGAGCGTACAAAGGCGGTGACTGCAGCTAGATCGGCTGGCAGTTCGCGAATTCGTTCCTCGCGTTCCATCAGGTCGCCGAGGGCCGCAGGTAGCTCCGGCCGATGTCCGGTAGCTCGTTCGACCGCGTCTGGGAACTTCGCAGGATGTGCGGTAGCGAGGCTGATCACATCCGCTCCGTCGTAGTGGACACGAGCAGCGGCGGTTGCCGTTGCGGTGTGCGGGTCAATCAGCATCCCGCATTCGGCATGGACCCGAGCGATTTCGTCGAGTGTGGCGTCGTCATCAATTCTGACCGCACGGAACGAGCCGCGAATCCACTCATCAATAGAAGAATCTGAAACGTCGAGCCGCCCTGACGACCTGAACCGAGCGAGTCGGTCAGAGGTGACTGACCCGTTCCGACCATCCATCTCGAAGAGCAGTCGCTCAAAGTTCGATGAGACTTGAATGTCCATACTCGGACTCAGCGTCGGAACCACCTGACCGATCGACATGTCGCCATGTTCGATGAATCTGGCCAAGATGTCGTTTGCGTTCGATGCAACGATGAAATCGAGGATTGGAGCTCCCATGTGGCGGGCGATCCATCCGGCGAGCACATTCCCGAAGTTGCCTGTCGGCACACTGAACCGGACCGGGCCAGCGAGCGACGTCGAGGCGGTCACGTAGTAGACAACTTGTGCCATCACTCGAGCCCAGTTGATGGAATTCACCGCCGACAGGCGCAACTCGGACCGCAGGAGCGGATCTTCGAACATCGCCTTGACCATGTCCTGGCAGTCATCGAAGGTGCCGTCGATCGCCACGGTGTGAACGTTTGGTGCGTCAACCGTCGTCATCTGGCGACGCTGAACATCGCTGGTGCGACCCGATGGGTAGAGGATCACAATGTCGACATTCGAGCATCCACGAACACCGTCGATGGCTGCCGATCCGGTGTCACCGCTGGTGGCACCGACGATCGTTATCCGTTCGCCCCGCTCAGCCAGCACATGATCGAACAACCTGCCGACCAGTTGCAGAGCAACATCCTTGAACGCAAGCGTTGGCCCGTGGAACAACTCCAGGACCCACTGATGCTCGTCGATCTGCACCAACGGGGCCACCGCTGGATGCCGGAAGGTGCCATAGGCCTCTCGACACATGGAGAGCAGGGCGTCGTCGCTGAGTTCGCCACCGATGTAAGGCGACATGATCGTGGCTGCCGTATCGGCATAGTCGACCCCCCGATCTACCGGAGGGAGTGACGGCCAATGATCGGGCACATACAGACCGCCGTCGGGCGCGAGACCGGCAAGCAGCGTGTCGGTAAATCCGAGCTCGGGCGCTGATCCTCGCGTCGAGCAGTATCGCATCAGGATCCGATCACCCTGAGCAGGCCGCCAACGCGTTGGACAACGTCTAGGTCGCGCAGGTCGCGCACCGTCGACTGGACTGCCGATTCGACAGCGTCATGTGTGATGAACACAAGTCGAGCCTCCTCGCCGGCCCCTTCCTGCTCAGCAGCTCGGATGCTCACCCCGTGGCGGGCAAATACGCCGGTGACTTGGTGCAAGACCCCAGGCTGATCGACAACGTCGAGGGCTAGAAGGTACTCGGCACTGGTCGCGTCAATCGGGCGCATCTTTGCTCGGCCAAACGATCCGAGTGCCCCATGAGTACCACTCGCGAGATTCACCGCCGCGTCGATCAGGTCACCGAGAACGGCGCTCGCAGTGGGGGCGCCACCAGCACCCCGCCCATAGAACATCAGCGAACCAACCGCGTCCCCCTCGACGAAGACAGCGTTGTAGGAGTCTCGAACCGAGGCGAGTGGATGATCGACAGGCACCATCGCCGGGTGGACACGCACCGCCACTTCACCCGAACCGGGATCGCGTTCTGCGATTCCAAGCAACTTGACCACGTAGCCGAGCCGCCGAGCAATTGCTATGTCTCCAGCGGTGATCCCGCTGATTCCCTCGTGGTAGACGTCTCCTGCCACCACACGAACTCCAAAGGCAATCGAGGCGATAATCGCTGCCTTTGCCCCAGCGTCATACCCCTCGACATCGGCGGTCGGGTCGCGCTCGGCATAGCCGAGACGCTGTGCCTCAGCAAGAGCCTCGCCGTAATCGGCACCCTCGTTGGACATCTTGGAAAGGATGTAGTTGGTCGTGCCGTTCAGAATGCCCATCACCCGCGAGATCGGCTCGCCACGCAAACTCTCCCTCAGCGGCCTGATGAGCGGTATCCCTCCGGCCACGGCGGCTTCGAACAACAGGTCCACGCCATTGGCGTCAGCAAGGGCGAATAGTTCAGCACCGTGATTTGCCAGCAGCTCTTTATTTCCGGTCACCACCGGTTTGCCTGCTGACAGGGCAGCAATGATCAGTTCTCGAGCGGGCTCGATTCCACCGATCACCTCAATCACCAGATCGACATCAGGGTCAGACACCACCGACATGGCGTCATGGGTGAGGACGTCGGCGCCAAACCCGATGCCACGGTCGCGGGCGGTGTTGCGCACAGCGACCCGAGTGATGACCAGTTCCACACCCGTTCGGGCGGTTATCGCTTCCCGCTGCGAGTCCAGCAGGGGCACGAGAGCACCCCCGACATTGCCGCAACCGAGCAGGCCGACGCGGATGCGGGTGGTCTGGGTGCTGGCGAGGTTCGACACGTCTCGGGAGGCTAGCCGTCACACCGGTGACCCGGCCCACGAATCGCCCTGATGCGTTCTGCTCGGCCGTCGAGTGGTTCGATATTCCTTATGCAGAACCCCGATCCGATCCCACACCTCGAGAACCTGCGATGGGAGCACGACAGCGGCACCAGCATCGGCACCATCGTGCTCGATCGCCCCACTCGGCTGAATGCCCTCTCTATCGACCTGATGACCGAACTGGTCGATCTGTGCACCTGGATCGACCGCCAGCACGAGATCAAGGTGGTCATCATCCGGGGCGAGGGTCGGGCGTTTACCGCCGGATTCGACTTGGCCGACTTCTCTGGGGTCTATGGAGGGAGTAATCCCCGAGCTGGTGCCGACCTAGGACGGGTGATGGCAGAGACGGTTACCGATATGCGCCCGCTGACCATCGCAGCGGTGCACGGTCACTGTGTCGGGGGCGGTGTGGTCTTGACCGCCGCCTGCGACCTCCGGATTGCAGCCGCCGGCACAACATTCTCGATCCCCGAAGTCGACCTCGGGATTCCTCTCGCATGGGGAGGGGTGCCGCGACTAGCTCGAGAGGTTGGGCCCGCCGTTGCAAAGGAACTGATCCTCACCTGTCGACCATTCGACGCTGCCGAGGCGCTCGCCCTCAGATTTCTCAACCGGGTCACCGACCCAGCGTCATTGCTCGATGATGTGTTCGAACTCGCTCAGTCGCTTGCTTCCAAACCAATGTTCGCGATCACGGCAACCCTCACTCAGGTCGATGCCGTCATGGAGGAGATGGCGGGCACTCGCCGCAACGCAAACGATGCCGACACGCTCGTCGTCGCTCTTCACGACCCCGAATCTCGGGCTGCATCCGCCCGATATCTGGCTGAACGAGGCCGCTGACAACAGCCTCAGCGTTTGGGCTCAAATACATCGGTGGCGAGCAGGTCCTCATAGGTCTCTCGGCGCACCACCTCGCGTACGGCCCCGCCATTGACGAACACCACTGCAGGTCGTGGAACCTTGTTGTAGTTCGAGCCCATGGAGTGCCCGTACGCACCTGTCACTGGGGTCACCAGTAGGTCGCCGACCGAGGTATCGTCGGGAAGCCGAGCATCCGCGAGCAGAACATCGCCACTCTCGCAGTGCTTTCCGACCACACGAACCGACAAGGAACGGTCGACGAAGGGTGACCGAGCGAGTGTTGCCTCGTATCCCGATCCGTAGAGCACCGGACGGGGATTGTCGCTCATTCCGCCATCGACGGCGAGGTACCTGCGGATGCCGGGGATCTCCTTCATAGTGCCCACGGTGTAAACGGTGACCGCCGCCGACGCCGCGATCGCCCGACCCGGTTCCACACTGACGCGGGAGGACACCCCGAGGGCGTCGCAGGCATCGAGGAGGATTGACCCCCATGAGGAGATGGTCGGGGCTTCCTCGCCAGCCACGTACGCCACGCCAAGCCCTCCGCCGAGCACTAGTTCCGGAAGGTCGAGGGGTATAGCAAAACGAGCCATGACCTCGGCCGCCTTGGCAAAGCCACTTGCATCAAACACATTCGAGCCAATGTGGCAGTGGGTGCCTACAAGACGCATCGCTGACGACGACTCGGCCCGGCGAACCGCCCGCTCTGCATCGCCATTCGCCAGGTTGAACCCGAACTTGGAATCGTCTTGGCCGGTGGCGATGAACTCATGAGTGTGCGCATGCACCCCTGGGGTGACCCGGATCAAGACCGCCGGGACCGGTAGCCCCTCGGCGACCAAGGCCTCAACCCGGTCCATCTCGTCAAATGAGTCGAGTACGAGATGCCGAACACCTGCCGATAATGCCATTCGGAGTTCGAGAGGGCTCTTGTTATTGCCGTGCATCACGCATGCATTGGCAGGGACCCCGGCAGAAAGCACCGTGTGCAGTTCACCACCAGATGCAACATCGAGGAGCAGACCCTCTGAGTGCACCAGGTCGGCCATCGCTCGACACAGGAACGCCTTGGTGGCGTACACCACTCGCTCGGGACCAAATGCAGCAACCGCCTCCTGGCAGCGGGACCGCAGGTGCTGCTCGTCATAGACGAACAGCGGTGTCCCGAATTCTGCGGCGAGCTCGTCGACACGACATTGGCCGACCCGCAGCATGCCGTCGGCATCAACATCAGCCGAGTCGGGAAGGAGTCGCGAAGGAAGGATGCTCACATTCGCTCCGGTGCATCGATGCCGAGTAGCCCGAGACCATGAGCAAGCGTTCTTGCGGTCAGGTCGCACAGTGCCAGGCGTGCCCCTCGAACCTCATCGGCCGCCTTGAGCACCGGGCACTGCTCGTAGAAGGTCGTGAACGCCTGCGCCAATTCAAACAGGTGGGTGCAGAGTCGATGAGGAGAATTCGACGACAGGGAATCAGCTACCACGGTGCCGTGGGCGAGGAGGAGAAGCGCTAGCGCTCGCTCGGCTGGCTCCACCACCGCCGGAACCGTCATCGCGGCCCCCACATCGCCAGCGCGACGGAAGATCGACCGGATGCGAGCGTGCGCATACTGCAGATACGGGGCGGTGTTCCCGTCGAAGGCAAGCATCCGATCCCAGTCGAAGACGTAATCGCGAACCCTGTCCGTCGACAGGTCGGCGTACTTCACGGCACCGATTCCGATCATTCGGGCCACCTCAGCCCGCTCCTCGGCGCTGAGTTCAGGATTTTTCTCAGCCACAGCGACTCCGGCGCGATCCACCGCCTCGTCGAGAAGATCGACCAACTTGACTGAAGCGCCACTCCGGCTTCGGAGCATCTTGCGGTCGTCGCCGAGCACATTGCCGAATGCGACGTGTTGGGCCTCAACTCCGTCGGGCATCCATCCCGCCATCCGCGCTACGGCGAAGACCATCTCGAGATGTTGTTGCTGAGGGGCGCCCACGACGTAGAGCATCAGGTCGGCCCCAAGG
>JBDQKN010000025.1:0-13813 GCA_040263235.1 Ilumatobacteraceae bacterium | reverse complement strand
GGCAATCACTCGGGGAAGGGGCCTCCCCTCCACTCGGCCATTTACTACATCGCTCATCCCTCTTAGCCTGCCGCCTGAAACGGCTTGGCACAAGTGTTCAGACAAACAATGTTTCCCGGGAAACAAAAACTGTCAACCTCTGGTTGACGCGCGCAGTTTCATCGGTGGAATTACATCAGCCTCACATTCCATGATGTTTCCCGGGAAACATCTACTCGCGAATGAGCACGCTCACCTTGGCGTTCTCCGAAGAGGTGTCGAGTTCAAGTCCCGTGCCCACCAGAACGTCGTGACTCCAACGGGTGCTTGCGCTGCCTCGCGGTGGGTTGGATACGACGAGCAGGCCGCCGCTGACAAGATGGGCAGCAGCCGTTCGTGCGGTAATGGCGGGAGAAGCAAAGCTGCGTGCGGTGACGGCGTGGAACTCAACTCCAAGTGGGACGTGCTCAGAGATGTCAGCACAGAGCACCTTCACCTCAAGACCCGATCGGCCCGACCGAAGATGGCCGACTTGACGTTGGAGAATATCGGTGCGCTTCTGGCGACGATCGATCAGGGTCACGTCAAAATCGGGACGATCATGAGCAATGACAAGGCCTGGTAGGCCGCCGCCGGACCCGAGGTCAAGGACCGTCGATCCGCTTTCTAAGCGGTCGAGGGCCGACACATACCATCGGGCGTGCCTGATCTCTGTTACGAGATCGGTGTCTCCAATGACACCGAGGCGCTGAGCAATGCTCAGCGCCTCGATCAACACTGCATCGTCACGCCCGTCAGTCATGGGCATGCGATTCGGCGATGTACCTGATCAAGCAGGGGAGACGATCACCCGACGGTTCGGGTCTTCGCCCTCGGAACGTGTGGTGACACCCTCCTCGCCCGACAGAACGTCGTGGATGACCTTTCGGTCAGGAGAAGCCATCGGTTCGATCGCCAGAGCCTTACCTGACTCTCGGACCTGCGCCGCAATCTTGCCTGCGAACGACTCGAGGGATGCCTTTCGGCGCTCCCGATACCCCGCCACGTCGATTCGGAGGTGAGTGTCGTGATCGCCAAGGCGGCGCTGGGCTGCCACGCGGGCGAGATCCTGAACGGCTGTGAGTGTCCGGCCGCCAGGCCCAACCATCAGACCGAGATCGGAACCATGCACTCGAACCTCGAGCTCGGTGCCGTCACGGTCCAGTTCGACCGTGGCCTCGGCGCCGAAGGCCTTTGACAGGCCGTCCATAAACGCAACTGCGGCTTCTCCAACGAGGGCCGGATCGACCGGTTCGCCCCTGCTCTCCGACTCGTCCATCTTTCTATTCCCCTTCTGTTCCGACCCTGATCGGGACTGTCCTTGTCGTTGTTTCCCGCCGCCGTTTCGGTTGGATCTAGGTGCTGATTCACGATTCGTTGACTGCTCTTCGCCGCCATCGGCTTTTGAACGGCCGTCGTTGGAGCGGCGACGACGATTCTCCCGTTTGGGTCGAACCTCCGTGGGGCGAACTCGGGCACGAATCCGGGCCTCACCGCGAGTTCGGCCGAATAAGCCACTTCGCGGCTCCTCAAGAACCTCTACATCAGCCTCATCTGCGGCGACGCCCAATTGATCAAGCGCGACCTCGGTCGCCTCCTCGATGGTCTTGGCAGTCGTTGTCACCCATTCCATGTATTCACCTCTCGTCTCTGTCGTGTGGTCAATCGCGATGCAGATCGCGCCACTACTTCTTCTTCTTTCGTTGACCACCTGGTCGCTGAAGATTGCTCTTGCCTGAACTTTGGCTTGCGGGACGCGATTGTTGGCGACCGCCGCCGGTTCTGGAGTTGGAACCCTTCGCCCCACCGGTACTCGGGGTTGCAGTATCAGACTTAGACGAAGAGCTCTTCGGCTTCTTCGAATCGTCCCCACGTGCTCCAGCTAGGTCTCGCTTGGCCTGAGCGAAAATGCCGCCGCCGCCCTCGGCAGATGAGATCTCTCGCGCCTTGACACTGGCAGCCTGTGCCTGACGTCCGAGCGATTCGTCTCCTGCATAAAACCGTTTGGTTATATAGGCCTGAACCAGAATCCTGATCACTGACTGGACGATGTAATAGATGACGAGTCCAAGCAAAAAGAAGATCTGAAAGACAGCGAAGGCAACCGGCAGGTACTGCATCAACTTCTGTTGTGATTCAGACATCGTCGGGCTGAGCGTCGCACGCGAGGCAACCATGCGCTGCTGGAACAGATACAGGAGACCCAGCACGACAACGAGGCCGGCATAGATCAAACCCTTACCGAAGTTCTCGCCGAGGGTGACTGCTGCTGACTTCGAGAGATCAAGCCCCCAAGACGGCATCTCGGTCTGTCGCACAAGAGCCTGATACATCTCCGAACCCGACGAGAGGTAGCGAGGAAGGAATCCGATTGTCTCGTCGGGCCGACCCGCAGCGGTAAGCACCGCACGGGCGATCCGTTCATTCGCGCCGGTTGGAATGTATGTCGCGTCATGGAGGATGCGGAACATGACGATGAACACCGGCGTCTGGGCCAGAAGTGGCAGACATGACGCCATCGGATTGACTTTGTGCTCCTGATACAGGCGCATCATCTCTTCGTTGAGCTTCTGGCGGTCGTTGCGATATTCCTGCTGAAGGCGGCGCATCTCGGGAGCGAGACGCTGCATCTCCAACATGCCCTTCGTGCTCTTCAAGGTGAGGGGGGTGACGATCGCCATCACGACGAATGCCACGAGGGAGATAGCCACCGTGAAGCTGCCAGTGACGGCGTAAAGCCAGTTCAGAACTGCCGCCGGAACCTCGAAAACACCGGCGATTACAGGGGTGGACGACATCTAGGAGTTCCTCTCTAATTCGGGGACCGGATCGAAACCCGACGGCCCGAATGGACGGCACCGTGAAAGACGACGGAGGGTGAGCAGCAGACCTCGGCCCGATCCGTGAAGTTCAATGGCCTCGTGGGCATAGTGCGAACACGACGGGGAGAATCTGCACGGCGACGGCCGCCAAGCAAAGGCCCCTTGGTACCACTCGATGGCACGGATCATTCGGAATTGCAACGGTGTCAACGCTCTGCCGGGAGTCGGCTCATCAGATCCGTCAGCGATTCCCGCAATTGATCTGCCGTGGTGGCGAACGCTTGATCGTTCTTCGAACGGTTGATCCCCACCAGATAATGTCCTGGAGATAAACGTTGGTCGTTCGACAACTCGGTCAGGATCGGTCGGATTCGGCGGCGGATCCGATTTCGCATCACCGCCGGCCCATGGGCGCGACCAATCGCGAAAGCCACCCGCGGGGGGCAAATCAACGGATCGGGAAGGTGTGAGCACCAGAACAAATCGTTTCTCACCCGTCGGCCGGAACGTCCGAGACGCTCAAATTCGGAGCGGGTGCGAATTCGATGGATCAAGCGGAGAGTCGAGCGCGGCCCTTGTCGCGGCGCGCTTTCAGGACGGCGCGGCCGGCCCGGGTGCTCATACGGGCACGGAATCCGTGCTTCTTGGCTCGACGGTGCTGATTGGGCTGGAAGGTTCTCTTCACGGTAATTCGTCCTCCTGGGTTGTCGGATAACTCTGCGGCGCAGGAGTGGGTATCCGATCCGGTGGTCGGTCCGGGGGGCGACAACGAGCCGAGGCCAGTCCGACCTCGCAAGGCTAGAGGGCATTAGGGGCATCCACCAACCAATCGCTCAACTCGGGGTTTTCCACAGGCCGACAACGTGGTAGCGTCACCTCCCCACGAGAGGGTGAAGAGGCCCTCTGACCCCCACAACACAACAACATTTGGTTATCCACACCTGTGGACAAACGTGTGGGTACTTACATCGGTGTAACACTCGATCAAGGGGTCGAGATCACGAGCAGGAGGCCAGGGTGAGCGAGTCAGATCAACGTCGGGACGTGTGGCAGGCCGTCACGACGATCCTGCGCGATCAGCTCACCGAATCCGCGTGGTTCTCCACATTTCAGGATGCTGAGCGTGTGGATGACGGTGCAGATGCGCTGATCATCGAGGTACCAAACAATCTCGCTCGAGAACGAATTTTGTCGCGTTACCGGTCGATGCTCGATGATGCGCTGGTCGAAGCAGGCCATGCTGGCATGTCGGTCGAAGTTCGAATCGGTTCCAACAGACTGGATATTCCCGACGAGAATTCGGCCAACACGTCAGAGCGCACCGTGAACGACGAGCCGTCGACGCCTAGTTCTCTCAGCGGATATTCCCCACCTGAGGGCGGACTCAATCCGCGGTACACCTTCGAAACGTTTGTTAAGGGGGCTTCAAACCAGTTTGCGCTTGCTGCTGCTCTCCGGGTAGCGGAAACGCCTGCACGTTCATACAACCCACTGTTCGTCTACGGATCAGCTGGCCTCGGCAAGACCCATCTCCTCCATGCCATTGGTCATTACGTCGAACAGAACTATCGGCATCATGTTGTGCGGTACGTCTCGACAGAGACCTTCATGAACGAATACGTCGATGCCATCCGCTCAAACTCGATGGCTGGGCTCCGACGTCGATACCGAGAAGTCGACGTTCTCCTGATCGACGACGTCCAGTTCCTCGAGGGGAAAGAAGGCCTCCAAGAGGAGTTCTTCCATACGTTCAACGCTCTTCACGGCGCAAACAAGCAGATCGTGCTGTCAAGCGACCGAATGCCAGACGCCATCCCAACACTTGAAGAACGCCTTCGAGGCAGGTTCAAGTGGGGTCTGATCACCGATATCCAACCACCCGACCTTGAGACCCGCCTTGCCATCCTCCGTAACAAGAGCGAGCGAGACCGAGTTGAAGTGCCGGCAGAAACCCTCGAATTCATTGCATCGAACATCACGTCGAACATCCGGGAGCTCGAGGGAGCACTCATTCGCGTCACAGCGTTCGCCAGTTTGAACGGTGTTCCAATCACCACTGACCTGGCTAAAGCTCAACTCTCAGATCTACTGACTGAGGCAGTTACGAGGCCCCGCACCGACATGGAGCTCCTCACCGAGATCGCCGACATCCTCGGTTTCGATGTCGATGCCCTCCGCGGCAAGAGCCGACAACGACCCCTCGTGACAGCCCGGCAAATCGCAATGTACGTCTTCCGAGAATCAACCGATCTGAGCTATCCGAGCATCGCTCGGCTCTTCGGAGGGCGAGACCACACAACCGTCATCCACGCTGTCGAGAAGATTCAGCGACAGATGGGCGAGCGTAAACAGATCTACGAACAAGTCACCGCCCTGTTCCAGAGGCTGAAATCGTGATCATGGCAACAAGGACACTTGTGGAAACACCAGTGGACACTTTGTGTACCGACAGTGAAAATCTGTGGGTGACGGAGCTGTTGTCCACCGAATCACATGTTCGTCATCCGCGCGAGGTGGACGCGCGTGGACAACGGTGTGAGTACGAATCAGTACCGTACGCTGGTACTTGGTTGGGTTATCCCCAATCCACAGGCCCTACTATCCCTACTCACTTCATGACATCCCTCTATGGGGAAGAAGGACGTGGCTGTGAAATTTCGATGTGAACGAGAGATCCTCGCGACTGCTCTAGCGACTGCTGGGCGCGGCGCGACCAATTCGACAGGTACATCTCCGGTCTTGGCAGGAGTACGCCTCGACGTCGCAGATGACACCTTGACCGTGACCGGTACCGATCTTGAGTTGACGATTCGAGCGAAGGTACCCGTCGGCATCGACACACCAGGTTCGGTTGTCGTTCCTGCTCGCTTGGTTGCCGACATCGTGAAGTCTCTGCCTGCCGGCAGCGTCGAGATGGCGCTTGAGGGGGAGCACCTCGAAATTGCGGCTCAACGAAGCCGGTTCGAGGTACGGCCAATGGCAGTGGCGGACTTCCCCACCATTGCCGACCCAACGACTGAGCCAGTGGTTCTCCCCGTTGACACGATGGCGGACGCTCTGAGACAGGTCGTTCGGGCCGCCAGTACCGACGAGTCGCGCCAACAGCTCACCGGTGTCTTGATCGTGGCTGAGGAGGACGCGGTCCGGATGGTGGCCACCGACTCATATCGCTTGGCTGTTCGTGACATTGACAAGGGAACACTGCTTCAAACAGGTCAGCAAGTATTGGTTCCTGCTCGTGCTCTCAACGAGGTGCAGCGTCTCCTTTCAGGGGCATCCGAACTCCGGGTGTTCCTCGGCGAACGAGACGCCGTGTTTGAAATCGGCGACGTCAGATTGACGACGCGGCTTATCGCGTCGGACTATCCGAACTATCGGAATCTGCTACCGAACTCGTACCCGAATACGGTGACCGTCGGGCGCGAGGCCCTTCTCGATGCGCTTCGTCGGGCACGACTTCTCGCTCAAGGTGGCTCCACGCCAGTGCGTTTGCAACTCGAGGCTGATCACATCCGGCTTCAGGCAGTTACCACCGACGTTGGCGAGGCGACTGAGTTGATCGACGCCTCCTATCAGGGTGAGGCGATGACCGTTGCGTTCAACCCGGACTATCTCGTTGCTGGTGTCGATGCTGTCGACGGCGACGAAGTTCGCCTTGCGGTAGTTTACCCGATGAAGCCAGCAGTTCTGCGTGGCGTCGGACATGACGACTATCTCTACTTGTTGATGCCCGTTCGAGTTCCCTGATCGGCCTCCATGCTCGTCGAGCGCTTGGAGTTATTGGACTTTCGCAATTACGCGCACGGAGTGGTCGACCTCACGCCAGGTGTCACTTGTGTGGTTGGTCGAAATGGACAAGGTAAAACGAACCTGGCCGAAGCATTGGCCTATCTGTCAACGTTGTCCAGTTTTCGACAGGTTCCCAATGAGGCGCTCGTCAGATCGGGGGCTGACCGAGCGGTGGTGCGTGCCGAGATCGTCGACGACGACGGACGCCGATCGCTGATTGAGGCGGAGATCGCTCCTTCTGGTCGCGGTCGAGTTCAGGTGAATCGTCAGCGCCTTCAACGAACCAGAGATCTCTTGGGAACTGTCAGGGTGTCAGTGTTCTCGCCCGACGATCTTGAACTGGTGAAAGGCGGCCCAGGTGAGCGACGCCGATTTCTCGATGACACGCTGGTGGCTCTTGCCGTTCGGAACGACGCGCTTCGACTCGAGGTTGACAAGGTCATACGGCAGCGCAACACCCTGCTCCGTCAGTGCGGTGGTCGACTTGACGCTGACGCTGAACTGACTCTTGATGTGTGGGACGCTCGCCTCGTCGACGTAGGGGAGCGGATCGGTCACGCCAGATCGGTGTTGGTGGAGCGGATCACCCCGTTTGTGTCAGAGGCTCAGCACATTCTCTCTGGTGGAACCACTGTGGCCGAACTGAGATACGACCCGCCGTGGCGCACTGGTGGTCTGGCAGCGGCGTTGGTTGACGCGAGGCGAGACGACCTACGCCGGCAGGTTTCAACGGTTGGTCCCCACCGGGATGAACTCGAGTTAGGTATTGGGGGACTTCCCGCGAGGACGCATGCCTCACAGGGAGAGCAACGTACGTTGGCGCTGGCATTGCGATTGGCAGCCCATCGACTGGTTGCAGAGCACGTTGGGTCAGTACCGATTCTGGTGCTCGACGATGTTCTCTCTGAGCTTGACGATGGTCGAGCATCGGCTTTGCTGGCTGGTCTTCCTCCCGGGCAGGTGGTGATCACCACGGCCTCGCCGCTGCCGGCTGCTGCTTCACCCGACCGAGTGCTCCGAATTGACGGAGGTACGGTGATCGATGATGAGCCGGGCTGACGAAGATCCGATGACCCTGGCGTCATCACTCGATTCGGTAATGCGCTCATTACGAGGACCCGATCGAGCCGAGGCTGGAGGAGTCTTTGGCCGATGGGAGGAGACGGTCGGAGAAACCGTTGCGATACATGTGAGCCCGATCCGGCTGTCTGATGGGGTGTTGCTGGTTGAGGTTGATGAACCAGCCTGGGCCACACAGTTTGAGTTCATGGCAGGTGACGTGCGTCGGCGATTGGCAGAAGTTGCTCAGGTGACGGTTGACCGCATCGAGGTGCGGGTGGCAGGTCGCCGCCGTTAACGGTAAGCCATGATGTGCTTATGTCGTCTGAACTGATTCCCCGCCTCCGCACCGACCTGAATGCGGCCATGAAGGCCCGTGACCAGGTGGTGGTATCGACGCTCCGGATGGTGTTGTCTGCTGTTCAGGTCGCTTCTGTCGCTGGTGACGAGGCAATCGAGTTGAGTGACGATCAGGTGGTGGCGGTGCTCCGATCTGAAGCAAAACGACGGACCGAGGCAGCGGAGTTGTACGACGGAGCTGGTCGAGATGAGCAAGCCGCTGCGGAACGAGCGGAGGGAGCGGTGATCGAGAGGTACCTTCCTGCAGCGTTGGATGACGACTCTCTGGCCGCGATCGTTGCTGCGGAAGTGGCTGCGGTGGCCGCAACCGGACTCGAGGGACCCCGAGCAATGGGCCAGGTGATCAAGGCGGTCCGCGAGCGAGTTGGCGATGGTGCTGACGGTGGTCGGGTGGCGGCTGCAGTGAAGGCTGCTCTCGGTTCCTGACGCATTCTCGCGACGTCGTGCAGACGGTGCGATTGAGACGCGGATTGCCCTGATCTATAGACCCCCATTTGGTAGGATGAGCAGGTGCTTTTCGGCCCTTGAGGCCGTTCTCCACCAGCATTTAATGCCCCCGGAACCCGTCCGGACGGCGTACGGACAGATGAGGTAGTGAGTGTCCGCAGACACCGACCAACCGACCAGTAGTTATGGCGCGAAGGACAT
Source organism: Ilumatobacteraceae bacterium (assembly GCA_040263235.1). Taxonomy (GTDB): domain Bacteria; phylum Actinomycetota; class Acidimicrobiia; order Acidimicrobiales; family Ilumatobacteraceae; genus Casp-actino5. Next base: position 5,117 of record JBDQKN010000025.1, on the reverse strand, counting down.
TCAGGTCCTAGAGGGACTCGACCCGGTTCGCAAACGCCCGGGCATGTACATCGGTTCCACCGGGCTAGCCGGCCTTCATCACTTGATCTGGGAGGTGGTCGACAACTCCGTTGACGAGGCCATGGCCGGGTACTGCACTCGGATTGGCGTCACCTTGCTTGCTGACGGAGGGTGCGAGGTGTCTGACAACGGACGCGGAATCCCCGTCGATCCGTATCCCTCTGGCCCGCACAAGGGTAAGAGTGCAGCCGAGGTGGTGCTGACGGTTCTGCATGCTGGCGGCAAGTTCGGTGGCGAGGGATACAAGGTGTCGGGCGGACTCCACGGCGTGGGCGTCAGTGTTGTGAACGCTCTTTCGGAACGACTGCATATCGAGATCGATCGCGATGGCAAGCGCTATGCACAGGACTATGCCAAGGGCGGTAAGCCTCAAGGGAAAATGTCGGTCATCGGCGACACACCCAAGCGAGGCAACACCACGGGTACGAAAGTCGCCTTCTGGCCTGATCCGGCGATCTTCCATGCTGAAGGCACTGAGTTCGTCGCACGGACGGTGCTTGAGCGCCTCCAGACAATGGCGTTTCTCAACAAGGGCCTTGAGATCGTGTTCACCGACGAGCGAGAAGGCCGTGAGCAATCGATCACCTACCAGTACAAGGGCGGCTTGATCGACTTCGTGAAGCACCTCAATGCTGCGAAGGAACCGCTGTTCACCAAGGTCTGCCACTTCGAGGATGCCGACGACGACGGACAGATGATCGATATCGCTCTCCAATGGAACACCGGGTATCACGAGGGCATCCACGGCTACGCCAACGGCATCTCCACCATCGAGGGTGGAATGCACATCGAGGGCTTCCGCACGGCGCTCACCACGGTGTTCAACAAGTACGCGCGGTCCAAGAACCTGTTAAAGGAGAAGGACGACAATCTCACTGGTGAGGACATCCGTGAGGGTCTGACAGCGATCGTCTCGGTGAAGTTGCGCGAACCGCAATTTGAAGGCCAGACCAAGGCCAAACTCGGCAACGTGTCCATGCGGTCCTTTGTGCAGAAGGCCACCAACGAGCGACTTGCTGAATGGCTCGACGAGAATCCGACCGAATCCAACAAGGTCGTGAAGAAGGCAATCGCTGCTGCCCAAGCCCGAATGGCCGCAAAGAAAGCCCGGGAGACGGTTCGCCGCAAGACAGCGCTTTCGGGCGCAGGAATGCCCGACAAACTCCGCGACTGCTCCTCGCGTGATCCAAGCGAGTCCGAGATCTTCATCGTCGAGGGTGACTCCGCCGGTGGTACGGCGATCAACGCCAGAGACCCTCAAACTCAGGCGATCCTGCCCATCCGAGGAAAGATCCTGAACGTCGAACGTGCGCGTATCGACAAGATGCTGAAGAACAATGAGATCCTGGCGTTGATCACCGCAATCGGTGCTGGTGTGGGTGAAGAGTTCAATGTCGAGAAGGCTCGCTATCACAAGGTCATCGCCCTCTGTGATGCCGACGTCGACGGCAGCCACATCCGAACGCTGCTCCTCACTTTCTTCTTCCGGCAGATGCGTGACCTCGTCGAAGCGGGCTACATCTACATTGCTCAACCCCCGCTGTACTCCACCGAGGTTGGCAAGGAGAAGATTTACCTGAAGGACGAGGCCGCCAAGGATCGTTTTATGGCGGAGCGACCGAACCACCGCAAGGAGTTCCAGCGCCTGAAGGGTCTAGGCGAAATGGACTGGGAGGAGTTGCGTGCCACCACCATCAATACCGAGACCCGAACCCTGTTGCAGGTGACCGTTGCTGAGGCCGCTGAAGCGGACATGATCATGAGCGTGCTCATGGGCGACGACGTCGAGAGCCGCCGCAACTTCATCACCACCAATGCCCGTGACGTGAGGAACCTCGACTTCTGATGAGTGACAACAACAACAACGACATCACCCCAGACGAACCGCACGAACCGGTGCAACCGATCGCTCTCCAGGACGAGATGGAGAACTCGTTCCTCGAGTACGCCATGTCGGTCATCATGTCGAGAGCACTCCCCGATGCCCGGGATGGACTCAAACCCGTTCACCGCCGGATTATCTGGGATATGGAGCAGCAGGGCTTCCGTCCTGATCGTCCCTTCGTGAAGTGTGCACGAGTTTCAGGTGACACCATGGCCCGGTATCACCCACACGGCGACGGCGCCATCTACGACGCCTTGGTGCGAATGGCCCAGCCGTTCTCGCTCCGTCACCCCCTCATCGACTTCCACGGCAACTACGGCTCACCTGACTTCGGTCCGGCTGCGAGCCGTTACACCGAGTGCCGACTACATCCCTTGGCGATGGAGCTCCTCGCTGATATCGACGAGGACACCGTCGACATGTTGCCGAACTACGACGGTTCGACCGAGCAGCCAGCGGTCTTGCCGGCTCGGTTCCCGAACCTCCTGGTGAACGGCTCGCAGGGCATTGCGGTTGGAATGGCGACCAACATCCCGCCTCACAATCTCGGTGAGGTGATCGATGCCACCGTGCACCTGATCGATAACCCCGAAGCGACTTCAGACGATCTCATGGAGTTCGTGAAGGGACCTGACTTCCCAACCGGCGGTGCAATCCTCGGACGGGCGGGAATCATCGACGCCTATCGCACGGGTCGCGGATCGGTGAAGATGCGGGCGACTGCCACCATCGACGAAGGCAAAAACGGTCGCATGGAGATCGTGATCACAGAACTGCCGTACCAGACGAGCTGTTCCGCAATCGCGGCGCGCATCACTGAACTGGTTGAGGGTGGCGACCTTGACGGCATCGCCGACATCAACGATGGATCCTCGGGCGGCGAGACATCGCTGGTTGTCACGCTGAAGCGCGACGCGAACGCCAACGTGGTGCTCAACAATCTCTTCAAACTGACGCAATTGCAGACGAGCTTCTCGATCAACATGGTTGCGTTGGTTGATGGCGTTCCCCGCACGATCACCCTGCGGGACGCTCTTGTTGCATACGTTCGTCACCAGATTGAGGTCATCACCCGACGGTCGCAGTACCGACTCGACAAGGCACGCCGACGCGAGCACATTCTCGACGGCCGTATTAAGGCCCTCAATGTCATCGATGAGATCATTGCGCTGATCCGTGCAAGCGAGGATGCGTCGGCGGCGAAGGCCTCGTTGATGGCTGAGCCGTACGAGTTCTCTGAGGCTCAGGCCGTCGACATTCTCGATATGCAGTTGCGCCAACTCACGCGATTGAGTCGAATCGACATCGAGGCCGAACTCGAGAACATACGTAGTGCAATTGCTGAACTCGAGTCGATTTTGGCCGACGACGTGAAACTGCGCACGGTCATCAAAGATGAGATGCTCGACGTTCGTTCGAGATTCGCCACCGATCGTGTGTGCCGAATCACCTATGACGACGGCGAGATGCGCATCGAGGACCTGGTCGAAGACAAGGAACTCGTCATCGTGATGAGCGAGGCCCAGTATGTGAAAGCGGTTCCCGCCTCGACGTTCAAGACCCAAGGTCGTGGTGGGCGTGGTGTGTCTGGCGGCAAACTGAAGCAAGACGACATCATTCGACATGTCATCTTCACGACAGCTCACGCGTATCTGCTCTTCTTCTCTAATCGTGGGCGGGTTTACCGGTTGCGGGCCCTCGAGGTTCCAGAACGCGAGCGCACCGCCAAGGGCATGCCGATCGTCAATCTGTTACCGCTACAAGCCGACGAATACATTCAGGCGATCATCGACACACGCGATTTCGCTGGTGAGCGGCACCTGTTCTTTGCCACTCGTCAGGGAACGGTGAAAAAGACCGTCTTCAACGCCTATGACTCGAGCCGACGCGATGGGCTGATCGCCATCAATCTTCATGATGGCGATGAGTTGGTGAAGGTGATCGAAACGAGTGGCACCGACGACATCCTCATGGTGGCGCGGTCGGGCATGACGATCCGTTTCAACGAGGGCGATGTTCGCCCAATGGGACGTTCTGCTGCCGGAGTCCGCGGCATGAAACTCAAGGCTGGCGATGACGCTGTCGTCTCGTGTGATGTCGCTCGTGACGACACCGCGATTTTGATCATGACCGAGGCCGGCTATGGCAAGCGGACCCAACTCGACAAGTTCAACACCCAGGGTCGCGGTGGTCAGGGTGTTCGTGGAATCAAACTGACCGGCAAGAAGGGGCAGGTTGCTGCTGCGTTCATGGTCGGACTCGACGACGAGATCGTTGCGGTGTCGTCCGGTGGGGTGACCATCCGGATGGCGGTGCGTGAGATCTCGTCCCAAGGCCGTGATGCCACTGGTGTGCGGATCATGAACCTCGATGAAGGTCATGTCGTGTCGTCGGTCGCCCCGATTCTCGCTGTCGACGAGTGAAGGCGGGCGCCGCACGGGCGCAGGGGGATTACGGCGGCATCACGCCGTTGATGGTGTCCGTGCTGGCTGTATTGGTGCTGGCGATATGGCAGTGGTTGAGTGGTCCGATTGCGTTTTCGGTGGATCGGGTTCGTGCTACTACTGCAGCTGACGCGACAGCACTGGCTGCCGTTGGCTGGAACGATGACCTTGCTCAGCGGGTGGCCTTGGCAAACGGAGCGCAACTTGAGCGACTGAGCCGAGTTGCATCATCGCGTGGAGCGACCGTTGAGGTGACGGTGACGATAGGCGGGGTTGCCGCACGGGCATTAGCCAGTGATCTGGGCCCGTTGCCCGACTGAAGGATCGGCGATGGGGCGACGTCCTACACTCGGGAATGTGGGCGACTTAGAACCCGGTAACGATCCGTCGTCACGGGTACGACCAGGTGTGGTTTCCGGACGCCGCAAGGCCGACGAACAGCGCACCCCAGTTGCACTTCCCGACGACAGTGATGGCGGGCCGCCCACGTCAGAGTTCGTCATGCCAGACATCGTTCAGGCTCAACCATCCGGCGAGGTTCCAGAGGTTCGCTCATCGGTTGACGATCAGGAGCCCGCCCCATCGATGCCCGCTGTCGAATCTGCGGTATTGCCGCCAGGTCGGGCACCGGGCCGCGTCCGTAACCGGGTAGTTCTCAGGTCGCCGCGCCGTCGACCTCGGGTTCGTCGGGTAACACGGGTGCTGCGCCACATCGATCCGTGGTCAGT